>JAJQAZ010000070.1 GCA_021203545.1 Tannerellaceae bacterium
AACTTCTATAGTTTTTAAACTATCTCTTATGTCAGCTGGCACAAATATAAATCCCTGTAGTCAAACCACCGGGGTTAGTAGGTATTTTATATTATGCTGCTCCTCCGGAGCGAAATATCTTCCTTATAACTAAACCCCAGCGTTGCTGGGGCCTAACATATAGTAGGCCTACGGCCTGAATAACATGTGTGTTGAGAGTAGTTCCCCAGAAGGAAATTAAACCCCTTTAATCCAAATCCCAAATTACCGGTTTAAATAATAAACAACATATTGTCTGTTCCGGTGCGATCTCCGCCTTCGCGGGGAACAAATCGGGAGCTTTTATGTAACTTCTCAAACCCGGGATTAATTTTTTTATTTGTTATGGGTTTGCTGGTATTCGGTTGGGGTGATACCGAATTCATCTTTGAAGCATTTTCTGAAATATTTGGGATCATTGAATCCTGTTGCATATGCGATTTCGGAAATGTTTAGTTTACCCGCTAACAGCATCATACAGGCACGCTTCATTTTTATATTCTTTACAAAATCCAGCGAAGTTAATCCCGTAATGGATTTGATCTTCCGGTGAAGGGTAGATTTAGACATATTTAATTCACGGGAGAGCTGATCCAGATCAAATTCAGATTCATCCAGGTGTTTCTCTACACTTTCAACAACAGACTGAATAAATTTTTTATCTGCCGAATGATAGGATAAACTTTCCAGGCTTACGTTCTCTTCCTGACGGAAAGCTATCTGTCGCATTTTATAGGATTTCAACAGGTTATCTATACGGGCAAGAAGCACTTTCAGTTCGAATGGTTTGGTAACAAACCCGTCTGCCCCGGCTTTATAACTGGCTATCCGGTCGTCCATCGCATTTCTGGCAGTCAGGATAACTACAGGTATGTGGTTAAAGCGTAAATCATCCCTGATCCGGCGACATAGTTCCCAACCGTTTATGCCGGGCATCATTACATCACAAACAACCATATCTATACCCAGTTTATTAAGTTTATCCCATGCATCCCGTCCGTTATGAGCAGTTACTACCTGATAATTTTCTTCAAACATCTTCTTCATCAGATACAACAGGTCTGCATTATCATCTGCCAATAGAATTGTAAAACGCCCGGTATCTATTGATAATTCCGGTTCCTGTTGATTCTCTTCCCCATCTACATGTATTATATCATTAACGACTTCTTCCGGTGCATACAGCTCTTTATCGACAGGCAATACTACTGTAAAACAGGAACCTTTTCCCACAGTGCTTTCTACAGTGATTGTTCCGTGATGAAGGGTTACCAGGTCTTTGGTCAGAGAAAGCCCTATTCCATTGGATTCTACCAGACTCCCGGAGCGGTTGTTATAAAAACGGGTAAAAATATGGTCCAGTTCTTTTTGTTCAATCCCAATTCCCTGGTCATCTACCTGAAGAAGCAGAAAACGCCCTTTTTCCTTTAGCATAATTCCGGCTTCTACCCGGACGGATCTGTTTTCCGGAGTATATTTTATAGCATTGGATAGTAAATTGTACAAAATCTTATCTACCTTATCAAAATCCAGATACCCGGTTACCTCTTCCTGCGGAAGAATGATTTCTATCTGTATGTTTTTCTTTTGGGCCAGCGAAGCCAGGTTGGTTTCGCACATCGTTCTTATAAACCCTTTTATATCGCCTAAACTAACACTGAGGGCCATTTTACTCATATCCATTTTCCTGAAATCAAGCACTTCCTGGATCAACCGTTTCAACCTGTCGGTATTCGATTTTAATATTCCCAACTGTTTGCGAATAGAAGGTTCTTTTGTTTCCAGATAGTCCGCCGTACCTGCTATAATTGTAAGCGGTGTCAACAATTCGTGAGAAACATTTGTAAAATAGTCCAGCTTCGTTATTGTCATCTCCTCCTGTAACCTGATCTCGTTCTTTCTTTTCATTCGTTGCAGATACAGATACAGGGCTGCATACGTACACAAACCTACAAACAATATATAAAATAGCCAGGCATACCAGGTTTCGTAAACTGCCGGTAATTTTTCTATTGTTAAAACCTGCTGTTCTTCCGTCCATTTACCCGGCTCATATTCCGCCTTTAACCGGAATTTATAAGTTCCTTTATTCAGGCGGTTATAAAAAACGGAGTGTTTTGACTGGTCCGGATAGAGCCACTCTTTATCTAACCCTTCCAGTTTATAGGCAAACCTGACTTTTGAATTTAAGGAATAGGTTAGAGAAGAGAAAAACAGTTCTATATTTTTGTCCTGTGGAGAGAGATAGATCTTATCTTTTGTATTCAGATTTTTTCCTTTTTCCTGTGACTGATAGAATAGTATGCTTTTGTTTTCTACCCTGACATCTGTTACTGAAAGGCGTATCTTATCAAAAGAGGAGAGTGCGGCACCGGAATGGATGTGGATAAAGCCACCATGCCCACCGGCAAATAGTCCTCCTTTTCCATCCGGACACATAGCTTTGTGACGGAATATATTTACTCCGATATTTCCATCTGTTGTAAAATAATCGACAGACGAATCATGCTGCAAATCATATTGAATGATCTTTTTGTTGGTTACAATCCATATCTTATTTTCATCGGAAAGAATATCCAGCGGAGAGCAACCGGTCATTTTTTCCTCTAAAGGAACAGTTGTAAACGTTTGTTTATCTGTACCGGACTTGTAAATACTTCCCAGAGAAGAGATAAGCCAGAAACACCCGGTTGCATCCACACAAGCATTTCTGATTTGCTCCTGAGGCGAAAAAACAGAGATATGTGTTTTTAGTTCGCTGGCCATGTAACCTCCGGAATAAGCCAGATGATAGATTTTGTTATCCTGAGATATGCCCCACATTTCGCCGGCATTATCTATTGCCAGACAGGATATTTTAGGTAAATTACTTTCTATTGCAATCGAAGCAGAGGTGTCAAAGGGCTTTACAAAGATTTTTCTGTTTGTTAATATCCAGAGATTTCCTTTTGTATCTTCTATTAATTGTTTGATTCCTCCCGGATTATCCGTTACCTTAGCAAGGTCTATCCGTTCCCTGACAGCTATTTTTCCCTCTTTTTGATCCAACCTGAGTACAGCCCCGGTATGCCTGTAATTAACCCAGATCCCATTATATGCCCCGGATTTAATCAGGAAATCTACATCTGCCAGGTTCTTTAATTCATCCACAGCCTGGTAAGATAACCGGTTACGGGAAAGATCATACAGGCAAAGGCCAAACCGGTCCTGGTTAATCCACATGATACTATCGTTGTCCATACATAAATGAAGCAAATTGGTATCCCAGTTTAATTGCTCTTTTAATTGTGGTATCGGATAGTTATCTATCCGGGAATTATCAAAGAAGATTGTGTAAGCCATATCATACGAACCCAGCCACAGGTTGCCTTCCCTGTCTTTGAATATCCGGGTATACATTTTATGTGTGTCTACCAGATCGCGAATATCTGCTTTTTCCAGTGTTCCTTCTCCGCTTATCATTAAAGCATACAGTTCGTTGTACGATAACATCCACAGGTATTGCCGGGTATCGTCCTGTATGATACTGAAAACGATAGGTTCCGGTTCTCCCGTTCTTGAATTGGTCAACACATGTTGCTTATAACAACTGTCTTCTTCTTTCTCAGGGAAAAACTGCCACAACCCGTCTCCCCACGTTCCTATCCAGTAATTTCCCAGATGGTCTTCATGCATACTAAAAGGTATATTACTATCTCCCAACCGGGGACAATTATAGAAAGAATCCGTCTCCGGAATATATTTAAAAAGTCCTCTCCCCCATGCCAAAGCCCAGAGATTCCCTTTACGATCCTCATAAATAGAGTGGATATCCGCATCACTTTTTTCTTCCGGAGAAGGCATTGCGTATTCTTTTACGACAAATGCTTCCGCATTACATTTATAGATATATCCCCGGGTACTGATCCATGTAAAACCCTGGCTATCTACTTTCATATTTCCTACCAGTTGACCGGATAGTCTTTCATCCGGAAAAGGAGTTATTCCATAAGTCTGTTTATTAAACAGGTTCACTCCACCACGGGTTCCTATCCATACATACTCTCCATTATCCACAATACTTACTATGGAGTTGTTTGTAAGCAGATGAGGTTGTTGAAAATCAGAACGTAATGTTTGTAACCGGTAACCATCATACCTTTCCAGGCCATTGGTGGTACCAAACCAAAGATATCCGGTATTATCCTGGTACACATCAAATATTTCGTTGGAAGATAATTCATAAAAGAAAGGAATCTGCCGGGCTATCATATGTTGTGCCTGTATCCAAAAACAACTTAATAAACAGAGTAAACCGGTATACAGATACTTCCGGAATCCGGAGTATATAAGGTCAATAATAGTTTTCATCAATCCAAAGGTTATATTCATTAGGGGTAAACAAAAACAAACTTAGCGATTTTTGATAAAAAACTCCGGCAATAAGGGTTAAAATGTTTATACATCTTTAACCAGGATATTGTATATAGATACACGGAGTTTTTTATTTATTTGATAACTAAATATTTGTCTGCGTAAATCTGTTCTATCTGCGTACCCTTCCGTTACTTTTTGTCAGCCCCTTAAAAAGGGAATAAGCAATAATTAGTTGGCAAATATTTTCTTATTATCAATTAATTACTAAATTTACGTAGATTTTAAACATATTGAATATGAGAATGTGTCTATCTGTTTCATCCGTCTTTTTCCTGTTTGTTATCTTCATAGGTTGTACTGATAATCAAACACCCGAAAGCTATTTACAAAAGGTGCTGGATAACCTTGAGAGAGTCGAATCGGCAACTTATGTTGTCTTTAATGAAGGATGGAGGCCGGGAGAAAAAAATCCGATGCATAGTGAATACTCTTATATAGAGGAATATAATAATCCGGTAGATACTGTTATAGGAGCAGCATATGTTCGTCTGAACAAAGAGAAGACACAACTGGAATTTACATACGACGGGGATATACGGGTTCTTACTTATCATGACAAAAAAGGGTTGGTTGTCGATGATTTCTCTAATAACCCATATCCTATCAGACTGGTAAGCCCTCCCTTTTTTAATTATACCAAAAGTATTATCCGTTATATTCTTACTACCCGGGATAGTATTGATGTTCAAGTAGATGATCTGGGGAAGGAATATCATCTGAAACTTACTATTGACGGCGAAAAGCAGGTAGAGTTTTTCGGTAGTCCTCATTATGTAGAGAACTCCTATTTCGAACCTCTTTCTATTTATGAAATATGGATCAGTAAATCTACAAATCTGCCTTATAAAGTGCGGAGGGAACTGTGCCATGACATTTCGGAAACAACTGTTTCTGATGTTATATTGAATAGATTAGATATTAATAATTTTGATATTTATACTTACTTCCCGGAAGATTACGAAATCAGAAAATACGGCGAAAGCTATGCACGTCCTCATACCCCTTTGGCAATGGAAAGTAAACCGGCTCCGGGTTGGACATTAAATGATATGAACGAACAACCGGTATCATTAGAAGATTTAAAAAGCAACGTATTGTTAATCAATTTTACTGGCATTGGCTGTGGCCCGTGCTAGGCTGCGATCCCTTTTCTGAAAGAGTTGAACAACAGTTTCAATACAGACGATTTTGATATGGTCAGTATAGAAGGATGGTCGCGGAGGCCTTCTTCTTTACAATCATATGCGAATAAGAATGAACTTAATTATCATCTTCTTTGTGCAACCGATGAAGTGGTAGAAGATTATCAATCCAGAGGCGTACCCACCTTCTTTATTCTGGATCAGGACAGAATTATCCGGAAAGCGATATTCGGATACGGCAAAGGAACGACAGACGAAGAGATTAGGAATACGATAAAAGAGCTATTAGGCAAATAGGGTGTACACCCAACGTCACGCACGCTGCACATGTTCTTTACGAAACAGATAGGCAACAAGGCAACCGGCTATCGCACCGGATAGATGCCCTTCCCATGATACATACGGAAAGAGAGGCAGCAATCCCCAAACTAACCCGCCATATAGGAAAGCAATCAGTATCGAAATAATTATCAAAGGAATATACCGACTAAAGAAACCGCTAAAAAACAGGTAGGAAGCCAATGCATAAATGATCCCACTGGCCCCGATGTGCCATGCTTCACGCCCGATACACCAGGTAAGAAAACCGGATAACAACCAAAGCAACGGAAACACAACGCGACTCACCCGCTTGTAGAAAAAGAACAGACGCCACCCTAATACTAACAGAGGAATCGTATTGGAAATAAGATGGCCAAATCCTCCATGCAGCAACGGAGAGGTTAGAATCCCCATTAATCCATCCGTATGGCGGGGCAAGATTCCACCGTGTGCCCAGTTAGCACTGATAAGCGATTCAACAATCCGGATCACCCAGATCACGACAACAAATATCACAGGAACACAGCAGGCATCTACAGCTCGTTTGATTACTCTTTTCATTAGGTTATCTGTTTATTATACAGCAAAGATATTTAATATTCACCACACATAGGCTTACCTATGAATGGGAAAGTAAACTTTCTTTCAGATAATCTGTTATCTGTTAATTAAAGGATTCTCTAAAAAAACAGACAATCCGGGGTTCCATTTGGATACCTCATGTATATATATAAAGATATACTAACGTCTGACAGTCGGAAATGAAAGATAACTTGACGAATGATTCGTTCACTACAGAACCAAACGCAGGGATAAACATCTCAGGCGATGTAATATCCCGTCTCAGGGAGGGTAACCATGCCGCTTTTGAAAAAATATTCAACCTGTTCTACCCTAAAGTAAACCTTTTTATAAAAACGTTGACCAAAAACGACGATATGGCAGAGGAATTAACACAACAGGTTTTTGTAAATCTATGGATCAACCGCGAAAAAGCTGATCCCGGCAAAAATTTCAGTGGCTATATATACACCATTGCCAAAAACGCTACCCTCAGGGCTATCCAACAACAAATGAGATTCGAAGCAAACGAATTTGACTATAACGAAGAGGCTGATAACAGATTAACAGATGATGAATTAATTGTCAAAGAAACAGAATTACTGGTCGACCTGACAGTTGCGGCCATGCCTCCCAAACGCCGGCAGGTATACCGGATGAGCCGTCACGAAAACAAAACGAATGAAGAAATAGCAAATGAACTCAATATTTCACGTAAAGTAGTAGAAAAACATTTACGCCTGGCCATCAATGAACTAAAGGAAGCCATGAGCCTTCTTTTGTTATTACTGTTCATGAATTATTTTTTTTAAGTACCTAAGGGTTCCAAACAAACACCATAGGTATATATATAATAGTTACAGAGAAACAATGAAGGATTCAATTGATAAAAAGAGTTATAAGAAAGCTGAAAACATAATCAGAATTTATACCGGGTCAGAGCCAAATCATAAACTTGACAAACAGGTAAAACTGTGGCTTATCAGCGATTTCCATAAAGAAGAAAAAGAAGCAGTACTTCAGCATATCTGGAACATATTATCTGCATCCGAGAATAGCGGCAAAGAGAAAGTATGGGAAGCTATACAAAGAGAAAGTGGTTTAGCGCATCCCCAGAAACGAACACTACCAACGTCAATCTAAAAACATACCCGAAGAAGAAACCGGAGTCACTTTATTTGAAAAATCAGTAGAGTTGGCAATTCCGGATACAATCCCCACAACCAAACAAATACAATAACAAACAGAAAAAAACAAATTCTTTATTTCCTAATTAATTATTTAACAATGAAAATTAAAAATTATCTATTAAGTGGCCTTCTCGTATTAGGAGGCATAGGTTTTACAAGCTGTAGCGACAACGAAGGATTGCCCGGCGACGGTGGTCTTACCGACGGCGAAGCAAACATAACCATTAAACTGGGCGGCACAACCGCAGCAACGCCATTCGTAAAATCCGGTGATGATACCGATAGCGACATCTACAACTACAAAGTATATGTATTCAACGCAACAAACGGAATCCTTGAAAAAGAAGTAGTAGGAAACATCAATGGCAATACTACAATCGAAAAGTTAGGAACAGCAACGCCTAAGAAAGTAGTAGTATTGGCCAACCTGGATAATCAGTATCCGGAACATATTACCAACTATGCACAATTTAGCAAGGAAGAAAACTACTCCAATCTGTTACACCAGATAGAAAATATCGAAACCAGTGGGTTTGTAATGAGTGGCCAGTATCCTACCGACATTGTATTAACAAAAGATGAGCACAAAAAAATTGAAGTTTCCATCAAACGAACAATGGCTAAAGTTATTTTAGGATCAATCACCTTCGTACCGGAAGAAGGCCACGAACTTGACAAACTCGAAATCCTGGGTGTAGCAGTGCAACGGGTAACTCCTGATGCAACATTGGCACCAATCGCTGGTATCTACGGCAGCAAACACTACGGTGGTTTTGAAAGTGCAGACCAGGGACTGGAGACTTATGATGTGTTCAAAAGCGATATTGATTACAGTAGCTTCCACAAAGATAAACAGGGAAATGTAGAGATTAACAAACCGAACGAATTAAACATTCCGTTCTTTGTATTCCCGAATAATAATCCTGAGAAGTGTACACTGCTTACCATCCAGGCGAAATACGAGGACAAAGTACATTATTTCCCTGTAAAAGTAAATCATGCAGACGGCGAATACGTAGATGCCAACACTCAGTACACAGTAAACCTGACCCTGAAAAAATTCGGCGATGGCACTACAGACCCTGAACTTCCAAACGAAGAAGCAAGCCTGGAAGTAGAAATCGAAGTAGCTGAATGGGCCTTCATTACTCAAAACGAAGAGTGGTAATACTAAGTGCTGGAAGCACGGTCTATTCTAACCTATGTTCGGCGTAGCGAGGACGCCAATGTCGCGGGCTTAAAGATTTTTTCTTGTTGGTCGAAGGGGATTTGCAATCCCCGCCTGTGGGATATAAGGATTTGTAATCCGCTTAAAGATTCCTAACTCTCTATTTAATGAGTATTCATTTGTTTGTCGGATCACAGATCCTAATACTCGTTTGTCGGGGATTACAAATCCCCTCCGACCAAAAACTCTTAAGTTGATGGCATTGGTGAGGACGCTACGCCGAACGTAGATTACAATAGTAAAACACGAAAAATATGTGTGTACAGGGTACCTCCTGAGAGGGGAATAACAACTTCACCAATAAAAAACAAGATTCAAAAAATGGGCAAATTACAACAACCGGGTACACACATTGTACTCATTCTTGCTATTCTGGCAGGTATGTTGGGCATATAAAGCTGCATCAGAGAAGACTTCAGCAACTGTTTCGTCGATGAAGATTTCCTGTTGTATGTAAAAGTAGTAGATATACTCAACGGACAGGATATTACAGAAAGTGGTGCGCTGGAAAATGCCTGTCTCTACATCTTTGACCAGAACGAACTTCTACTCAAAATAGTATACATATCAGCATCACAAATAGCAGCCCGGGAACCGGTAGTGCTCCATAAAAAGGAAGCGGAAAGCATATTTATCTCCGCATGGGGAAACCTGACCGATAAGGTATCTATATCGGGAGAAAACGGGTCCGGAAAGCTGAAAGACTTTACCCTTTCACTTCTTCCCGATAAAGAAAATAAAAACTACGATTCTGCTCCCGGCAATCTCTTTTTCGGAACAAAACAAATTGTTTCACAAGGAAATGCCAACTCTTCGGACGAAATCATCCTTACACAGAAAAATGCGAAACTGCATATCACTGTCAGAGGACTTGAAAACCCGGAAGACAACTATTATTTTAAAATAGTCAACTCCCATAACGGTTACAACTTCACTGGTTTCCCTACCTCAAAAACATCCCAGCTAAAAGACAGCGGTGTTTTCAACAGCAACTCCGATTATGTATCGGGACAACCCCATCTGTTAATCCACTCCGTACCGGGCATACCGGGCGATGATGATAATATATGGGTGTACATATACAGGGAACAGGCTGGCCAGGATATAGAAATAGCCTATACTAACAATGACAATTCCGGCAACTATATACAACTAATATCAGGACAGACAACCAATGTACTGATAGAATTAAAAACCAATGGACTTTTAAACGTTTTCATCAAAACAACCCCATGGGATAAAATATATCAATGGGAAGAGTATTAAACGAATTGGATATGATCAATAAAGGAAAAACAAAATTCAGGCACCTAACATTGACAGGAATAATAGTTATCCTATGTAGCATATTACTTACCGCATGCATAGACGACGAGCCACTGAACAACGGTAATCCAGAGGAAGAAACAACGGTACATTTAACTATGATAACTCCGGGAGCTTCCCTGCCAAAAGCTGCTACCCGTTCATCCGCCGTAGATACGGAATACCTCGTATCCAATGTAAGTATATTAGTATTTACCGGATATGGCAACACCTACCGGTTTACATACATGGTACAGGGCGAAGAGGTCCGGCCAGACAATAACAGTGCTCAAAAAACCCATTTCACGGCAAAACTCAAAGCCTCGGATGAACCTGTAAAATTATTGTTAGTGGCAAATGCCGCGGATGCCTTTACGAAATACATACCAGCCTTCAATACACCGGAAGAAGAAATAAGAAGCAAACTAATTGCCGGTTTTACGAAACAATACCCGGATGGAATTCCTCTATTCGGCGAACATATTCTACCTCTGCTCGATACCCAAAAAGTAAACTCTTTTACCACCACTATGCTAAGGGCCATAGCCCGTGTGGATGTAGAAGTAGATCTGGATACCAATACCTCCCATAGTTTTATCTTAGAAAGCGTACATATCTACCGGGCAGCAGATCAGGTACAGGTTATACCTGCCGGAGCGGCCATGGCACAATCAGAGACACCCAAAGTCATAACCCCTTCCGTACCGGATGGTACAGTAAAAGTTCTCCCCTACTCCAAAAATGTATCTACCGAAGGACAAACGCTTATAGAAAAACTCTATGTTTCTGAAGCCACAAGCCTTGATCCCGACGAAAACTTCAGGGATGTAACCTGTGTAGTAGTAGGCGGATATTACAACGGCAGTACTACTCCCACCTATTACCGGGCGGATTTCAACTCGGGGATCGGGGGACATCCTTTCGGACAGGTATTAAGGAATCACCGGTACCACTTCAAAATAAAAAGTGTAAACGGAAGTGGTTGGGAAACGCCGGACGAAGCAGCCAACAACCGGGCAACCCTGATTGATCTTGAAATACAGGAATGGGAAGACTTCACGACAGACATGTATGCCAATGGTGACAATTATTTCGGAATCGACTCCCGCGAGATTATATTCGGTTACAAAGATGGTTTAAAAAAAGTAGTAGGAGTACAGGCCACCGTTCCTTATAAAATTTACTGGCAGGATACAGCCTCAGAAACTACCGTAGCCGGAGGTGCTCCTATTACAAACCAGTATTTCTCTGCACAGATAATAAATACCCCTGGAGATGCAGCGGATGTTTCATCCATTCTTATCACCACTCTTTCCGAAAACACAACGACTCAAAATCATACTTCAACACTCATCGTAGAATGGGCCAACTGGCTATTCAGGATCAAAGTAACCCAACAGTACGAAGTAGTAAATGCCGAACGTTCCATTCGCGTACTCTCGGTTTACTATTTAACTGCAGGAAATTTAGGTAGTAGTACTCGTTCTGCAAGTGGCGACGGAATGAGGGCCATTCTGTCCAATGCAGAAAATTTCTCACCTCGTGGAGTAGTTAATTTCTTTTCCGGTTTCGACTTCAACCTGGCTCCCAGCCAGTCTGTCTTCCGCTATGCGGACGGCACCAATGACTACACACACCAGATGCTATCGTTACTCAACGGATGTGATGTTCTCTATCTTGGAAACGAAAATGTTGCTTCGGAATATGCTACTCGTAAGATAATGGAATGGCTTGAGCAGGATCCCCGGCGTGTATTAATTGTTGCAGGCGATGCCTCCAACAGTTCCCCATACCTGCTAAGGGAAGACTATAACGGAATCCTATCCAATCAGGTAGACTGGTGGTATAATGTAACCCATACAGACAGTTACAAAGTACAGTCACAAGGTACCGGTGGTTTCTCCGGCCCAACAGTTATTACGGACGACAACCGTATTTTTATGGTAGGCCCATTCGGAGTAACTCAATCCGTTAATACTTCGTTTACAGTAAGTACCGCCGATGGATATTATGGGTATGCCAAAGCCTATCCGGACAACATTACTCCCCTGTTGTTCATTAAAAACAGCCCCACAAACATGGTTGTGGGAGTAGATCAGAAAAGACGGATCATTTACCATGGAGATGCCAGTCTGTTCCAAAGTGGCAGACTTTCTGGCAGTGGTAAAATACAAACCGACCACGACAAACTATGGGCCAATATATGGGCCTGGATAGCTCATCAGGTTATATGGGGCGATGCCGGATTAATTGAATAACAAACTGTAAATTCTCCTAAATAAAACCATGTTTGGGGAATTAATACACCAATTTCACATTATCTATCCAGAGGCGGCTATCGGGACTGCCGATGTAGGCACCACCATTACTGGAAGAAAATTGGAGAACGAGATGAGTCACTTTGTCGGTAGCAGTAGCCCAACCGGTTTCCTGTATAGGAACCATGTTGCCCCAGCCGTTGCGGGTATAGTAGGCATCTTCGCCCTGTCTGAGATCCATATAGGGGCCATAAAAAGATTCATGGGTAATGTCGCCATAATGTACAGGTATCCGGTAGGCATTTTGCCAGGTAGCAACAGATTCACCAAAACGTTGCCAGCCGGTGGCTACCCGTTTCGCATATACATTCCCTTCAGCATCTTCCCAGCGGTGTTGCAACAGGATCTGTACTTCAGCCATATCTTTACGGTCTACATTCTTCTGGCGGCTGAAACCGGTGGAACGGATGCAATCGCCACCGGTAATAACTTTATAATCGAACTGCAAAGCAACCGGACGCCCGGTGAAAGGTATACCTGTTACCAGTTTGGACTGGGGATTTTTAGTATCCTTTACAGGCTCTACCATTTCACCCAGAAAGATAGTGCCGCTGGCAAGCACATTGATATTAATAAGTCCTGCCACCCGTACTGTTTCAATACGGGTTTCGAGCCGGGCACACTGGCCCCCGTCCCGTTCTTCGGGGAATACGGTAACACTTGCTTTGGTAATACCACTCACCTTTGCCAATACCGAAGAGGTAGCCCAGGGAGAGAGGGTATTTTTATAGGCCACATCTACAAGGGTATCACCGGGGGTTATTTCATACAGGTATCTTGTATTGCCACCAATAACAGTAGATTCTTTGATCCGGCGTACCATCCAGCAATCCATATCGCCAAAGGGTACATCCTCTATCCTTCCGCTTTGCGCAGAAAGAATAAAGGGCAAAAATAATAGTAAAAAAGTAGTTATTTGTTTCATTTCCTTATTTTTAGTATGCTATATGATGCGTTTCCAACATGATTTTATCTTCGGGTTTGAGTCCGGCCCGGTGGAAGGGCACCGGATCATCATGATCGCCCAGATACATCCGGGGAACTACCTGAAACTGTTCGCTAAGCAACGAAAGGCCCGGCTCGCGGTAAGGAGTATCAATACCGGCCATATCCAGCAGTGTATGAAAAATGGTGTTGGTGGTAACCGGCTGCATATGGTTTGAAAAAGCCTGGGTTACCATTGTAGGAAAATACTCTTTATAAACCGGAGAAAACCACATTAGCATAGGAATACGTAATTGATAAAAAGAGGGATTGGGCGAAGCATGCAGAAAGCGCTGGTGACGATCGTCCATGATATCTTCGCCATGATCAGACGAATAGAAAAATGCCGTACAACTATTTGTATCCTGCAATATACCGGTCAGGCGGTGCAGAAAATGGTCGGTATACAAGATCGTATTATCGTAGGCATTGACAAGCATATCACGATTGGTACGGCTTACTTTGATAAAATTATCGGGGCGGAACCGGGAAAATTCCTCCGGATACCGTTCATGGTAGTTGAAATGCGATCCGTAAGTATACAGTACAATAAACAAATTACCAGCTATACTATCCATACAATGCTGCAATTCGGTAAGCAATACCTCGTCATAGTTATTGGTGTTTTCATTGAAAAAGCGGAAATATTTACTATAATCGGCTTCCTGGGCAAAATAGTCGGTAAAGGTGCGGTTAGCCGATTGATTGGAAAGAAAAAGAGTGGTAAAACCGACCTCCTTAAAGGCTGTAAGAATACTTTTCTGCCCGTAAATAACTCCGTAGTTTTCGGCTGAAGCCGGTGTTAACATAATAGAAACACTTTTGTGAGTGGTGTTAGACTGGGTAATAGCATCAGTCATAACCACCAGGTTTGTATCCTGTGCCAGATGCGGGGTCGTATTGCGATCGTACCCGTACACCCCCCCCAGTTACCGGCACGGCTTGTTTCGCCGATAACCAGTACATAGATCTCGCGCTCCGGAACAGAATCCTGCCGGATAGCATCGAAAGTAAAACCGGCTGATGTTTCGGGATATTGTTTACTCCTTATCCATTTCTGACGGGCAAAGTTGAGATTGTAAAACACATTGGCCGGATAAACATCTTCGTACAAAGTAAAGCGTAAGGTATCCTTATTATTTGCTTTCAAACCGGATAATCCGCAAATAAGCAGAAGAGCAACTCCCGTTCCTGCCAATTTCCATCTGCCTTTACTGTTTAACTGTGTCTTTTTACGACAAGCCAGGGCAGCTACTATAATAGTAGGAACATATACCACTATTACAAATATAACTGATACCAATACTCCCTGCAAAACTTCGCCGGCTTCGTTGACATTTGTTGTTATTACATTCAGGAACATATCGACAGCTATTACCCCCTCGCCAAACAGGTAGAATGCCACGATCTGGAAAGCATGGATTACAAGCAGGGGAATAAGTAGTAACTGTGTGAGACCTATATTACGAAGTATAGAAAAGAGCAGACAATAAAGCCCTGCCGGAAACAGGATCAGCACAATCATGCCCCATACATCGAGTGGCTCGGTAAACAACAGGCCGATAGCCGGTATGAGATTTACGATAATAAAAAAGTTAGTAGTTGTACCGGACTTTACATAAACGCATCCAGCTGTTTTTTAAGTTGCATGTTATTGTTTTTAAAATGCTTCGTTTATATTAAAGTAGAATGCTCTTTCACCTTTTCCGATCCCGTAATCAAGGCGTACATTCACCCGGTTCTTGAATTCCCAGCGGTATCCCACGCCAAATGTAGGCAAAGTTTGCCGCCATTTAAATTCAGTAAATTCAGGAAACACATTGCCTGCTCCTGCCCAGGCAACAACACCATTCCGGCGAAAAACATGCTGCCGGAGTTCGATTTGTGACTGTATCAGATTTCTGTCACGGTAACGACCGTGATAGTATCCGCGCATCTGGTGCGAATTACCTGTTATAGCCATCATATTCCACGCCACATCACCATTATGGAAAATACCCTGCAAATCGAATGCTACAATCCCTCCTTTCCATACCCGGTGATAATAACGTACGATTGCTTCGGTACGATTAAACCGGTAGGTACTTCCCAAAAACCGGGGATAAGCAATGAATCCGGCCTTTGCATATACCCCTTTATAAGGGTTAGGTATGAAGTCGCGCGAATCGTACGATAAGATTGCTCCCACGCCTGCCGCTATGGTTGCCGGGTTTTCATCACACAGCAAAGTAACGTCCTGAAACTTCTTTCCTTTTACATTCTTGACATTGGTCGTAATACCGAAATAAATATGATCTGTCATCTTTTTCAGGAAATCAAATTTCAGTTCTATTGTCCGGTCGGTATAGCCGGAATAATAATCGCGGCTGCCGGCCTCGTAACCAACACCCCAAAACCTACCCGGTGTATAAGCAAAATAGATATCGGAGTCGATCCTGTATTTCATCTGCGGAAATAGTGTGTTACCACTTATACCTATTTTATAGGCACCTACAGTGGTAACATCGCCATAAAGCGAAACATTGGAAGGCGAAATTTCCCAATCATTGCGGTCAAGCCGGTAAAGGCCGGACGCAACCAGGCCAAGGCCGAATTGAGTATCGCTGGAATAATAAGGTCCACCAATAACAGAAAAATCGAGCTTTTTATCCGGGTTTGTCTGATTTGAATTCTCCAGATATATAAGAAAACGTTTTATCACTCCCTTTTTTTCCACAATTACCGTATCGTTTGCTACTGTTTGGGCCGGAAGAATCTGCACCCCCGGCATATACAGGATAATCCATACTACCAGCTTCATGTACATACGTTCGTAAGAACAGTTCATGCTGATTTGATTAAGTTAGTAAACACTATATACAAAGATGGGGTTATTCAACCGGACAAAGCTATTCTTTTTCACGGCTAAAATGGTCTGTTTTAACACTCACACACGTTGAAAAAGTAGAGAAACAGAACATTTTTTGTCAACAAAACGGACTTTTATTATTCGATGTTTAATACCAACTTTGTAATAATTAACAACATGCGTCCTAATCATCTGCAGGTCTTTACATGTTATTAATATATAACAGTTATAAAATGAGAAAAGGCAAATATCTATTGTTTTTTTTATTTGTGTTTGTACACCTAAACAAGTTACAGGCCAACTATGAATCTGATTCGCTAAACATAAAAATAGAACCGGATACATTCCGGGCTCCCCGTTCGCTGGTAGTAGAATCATGGAAAATAGATACAGCTTTTACTAACAGGGCATTCAGGGAAAACATGCTGCAAAAAAATCCCTGTCAATATTTACGATATGCCTTACTCCATGAGCGCCAATTATCCGAACTATAAAATGTTAGGGATCAATTCGGGTGTATTGTTCGGGGCATTTGTGGCAACGCTGGGTGTGTTACAATTATTGCCGGAAGATGCCACAGCGTGGAATAAAAAAGAGATCACGGAAGTGCCACTTTTCAAAAGATGGAAAAACAATGTAAAGAAAGGGCCGGTGTGGGATGGAGATAAATTTATATTCAATTATGTGCTGCATCCGTATGGTGGAGCTGCCTATTATATGAGTGCCCGCAGCCAGGGACTGAACGCTTATTACTCATTACTTTATTGTTTCGGTGTTTCCACTATTTTCTGGGAATACGGTATCGAAGCATTTATGGAAATACCCTCTATACAGGATCTGTTTATTACCCCACTGGGAGGAGCAATGATAGGGGAAGGTTTTTATGTATTAAAACGTCATATTGTAGCAAACGATTACAGGTTGTTCGGCTCGCCGGTAGTGGGCAATGTAGTAGCCTACCTGATAGACCCGGTAAACGAAGTAATCGGAATATTCACAGGCAATCCCAACCGTAAAAAAGAAACCGGCTGGTGCCTCACTGGTTTGTGTGCCGCAACTTAATACCAATATAAACGGAACTACTCTCGGGTTTATGGTAAATGTTTCTTTTTAGAGAATACTGCCTACTACAGCCTGTTCAGTCTTCTCATAAATTTCGGCAAACGGCATGCCCTTTGCAAGGATTGGTTCGTGGATGGTAAGAATTATCTTATTACCTAATCCCACAGGAAACATTCCCCAACGGGCCATTTTCCACGAATTGTTAATTGTTACCGGAACCACATAGGCAGAAGGGGCATATTTGCATAAGATCTTTAAACCATTCTCGGCAAAGCGTTTGGGTTTACCGGTTTTGCTGCGTGTACCTTCCGGAAAAATAACAGCCGAACGTTTATTGGTTTCTATATATTCCGCCATTTTCCGTATAGCAGACAAGGCCTGTTTGGAATCTTTACGGTCAATCAGTACCGAACCGCCATGATTCAGGTTATAAGAGATACTGGGTATTCCCTTTCCCAATTCGATCTTACTGATAAATTTGGGGTGTATTTTCCGCATAAACCAAATAATGGTAGAAATATCGTAAAGACTCTGGTGATTAGCAACAATAATTAGCGGAACACCTTCCGGCAACACCTCAATGTTTTCTACTTTATACCGGGTACCCAATAAACGGGTATTGGCAACAAGAAAAAAATTAAGAACATCCACACTCTTTTTGTGGGCTTCATATCCAAAGAAGTTAAAACAGAGCCACTGAATAGGATGAAAGATTGCCAACGTAATACCAAACAACAGATAGTAAATAATGGACAAAGGGTACGAGATTAGTTTTTGCATATCATCTTTTGTATTTCGGAGAGCAAAATTAACTAACCTATTTCAGTTTTACAATTCCTTTTTGGTATAAATCTATTGCATCTTTAAATATCTCTTCTATGGTTTGAATGGGAATATCTGCTTCCGGGTTAATCCGCATAATTTTCATCCGGGCACGTGTTCCCTGTTCCAACGCGGGATTATCCAGATAGTTTCCCTCTACCATCAGAATATAGGGTTCGGCTGTTTTCTTATCCGTCCACAGATAGCAGAATATATTCTTTTTATAAAGAAAACAGGGCATACCATATTTCTGTGTTTCGGAAATATGGCTATCAAAACCCAGAATGATACTGCGTAAAGCCAGCAGTGTACTTTTCTGAGGCTCTTCCTGTTCAAGATAAAAATTAGTAAACTCTTCTTTCATAACACAAAAATACTCAACTTATCTATTAATCAATCTTTTCAACAAAAGCATAAAACACTATATTTGTATAAACAGAAAGATGCAGCAATATGAATACACAAATCACCCAACAGCTTCATGCACTTGCCGAAAGCGATTACAAAGCATTCAACACAAAACTAATCCCTACAAATTACGAAATACTGGGCATCCGTATGCCAGCGCTAAAGAAACTGGCAAAAGAAATAGCAGCCGGAGCAGATGTTGAATCTTATCTGGAAAATGCCGAATATACAACCTATGAGCACATCCTGCTTTACGGGCTGGTAGTAAGACAGGTTAAAAACTTATCACCGGAAAAGCTTTTCCACTATTTACACCCGTTAATCCTCCGGTTCGATAACTGGGCACATGTAGATACGCTTATTTCGTTTCCCAAAGCCTTTAAAAAGTATCCGGGTGAAATGCTAAAGTTTTTTCTGCCGTTTAAAATCCATGAAGGAGAGTTTACGAAACGTACTTTCGTGATCTTCCTGATGGATCACTGCATGGACGAAACACATATAGATGACACTTTAAAACATCTGGCAGAAGTACCCCAGGGGCAATACTATGTAGATATGGCAATTGCCTGGGCACTTAGCTACGGACTGATAAAGTTCTACGATAAAACAATCCCGTATCTGGAACAAAGAATATTTAGCAAATTTGTACACAACAAAGCGATCCAGAAAGCCCGCGAAAGCTTCCGGGTCACACCTGAGGTAAAAGAATTTCTAAAAGAAATGAAAATTAAATAAGAGAGAGAATGCCCATACACTAAAAAGTATGTGAAAGCATCCGGAACTGTTTAGGTACGGCTATACTGTTTTGGTTTCATTCCAGTATGTTTCCGAAAAATTCTGGAAAAATGGCTTAGGTTAGTAAAGCCCAGTCTGTAACCTACATCCGAAACTGATAATTTTTCTTCTTTTAATAAACGCGCTGCTTCCTGCATCCTGAACTCCTGGTAATAATTGAAAATACTATTGCCAAAAATCTGTTTGAATATACGTTTCAATTTGGTTGGACTCATACCGGCTGAAACAGCCAGATCATTAATAACCGGCGGAACTTCCAACGATTTGATTATCTGCTTTTTTATTCTACAAATAGTTTGAATATCCTGACTGTTTAAAGCATATAAATGTTTCTCTTCCCGCTTTTCCAGTTCCATTAACAACCGGCAAATTAATTCTTCTGCTTTTATCCGCAAAAAAAATAATTCAAAAACCTCACCCACTTTTTCTGTTACTATCTCATCTACAATTTTCTGTAAAGAAGGATAAATAAGCTGTTCGAATAGTAAAGGCTGTGTATTCTGCTGCAAACTTTCCAAAACAGGAGATTTCCCGGATAAGTCAAACAACCCTTTCAAATAATCTGCGTCCACTTCTATATTAATAGTTGCAGTATTAGTGTGTATGGATATAATTTCGTTGGTATTTATCCGGCTGGTAGCAATCAACACCGAAGGCATTCCTTCTGATTGAGGTACCGGCTGCAGGGTTCCGGTTTTAGGAAAAATATTTTGAAACTTAAAAAATATAATTCTTTTACATGGATCTGTTTCCGGATTCTCCACAGGGATATCGCCATTTAATTCATAGTTGCTGATTATCATCCGGATATGTTCATTAAAAACAAATCCGGCACAATATCCCCTGCCATACTTTTCGGGAATTTCAAATCGGTGATCTTTTATTTCTGCCCCTAATAAATAAGCAAGTATCTTCAGGATAGCCGGTACTGTTTGCTGCTTACATTTATTCATAAGATGTCTTTTACGACTATTTTTGTGTCAAATATAGCTATTTTACTCCTATAATGTCGAGTAATTTTGGGTTATCAACTTAACGACAAGTAAATGATATATAAATTAAACAATCAGAAAATGAAACCAACCGGATTCTCAAAAGACTTTATTCTGGTCGTTACAGGCCAGATCATTTCCATATTCGGAAATCAGATAATAAGGTATGCGTTACCACTTTACCTTTTAAACCAAACAGCTTCGTCCGCATTGTTCGGAACCATTTCAGCCCTTGCCTTTATTCCCATGCTTTTATTATATCCCATAGGAGGGATACTTGCCGACCGCCTTAATAAAAAGCATATCATGGTAATACTGGATTTATGCACAGCTATACTGATTTTCCTGTTTTATACACTGGAAGGTAGAGTAGATATTGTACCGTTAATTGGTATAACCATGATGATTTTATATGGTATACAGGGAGCCTATCAGCCGGCAGTTCAGGCAAGCATACCGGTTTTGGTAAAACCGGAGTATTTAATACAGGGAAATTCCGTTGTTAATACGGTCACTTCCCTCTCCGGTATGATGGGACCAGTAATTGGGGGAATATTATATTCCATCTTCGGATTAACTCCTGTATTATATGTCAGCACCGGATGCTATTTTATATCTGCAATTATGGAGATGTTTATCCGTATACCCTATGAAAAACAGCAAGCAAAAGGAAATATATTCATTACCGGTTTTAGTGACCTTAAAGAAAGTTTCCATTTCATGTTTAATGAGACACCGGTTTTATGGAAAGTGTCGCTCCTATGTTCTGCAATGGGATTATTTCTAACCTCTTTAATGTTAATTGCGGTCCCGGTATTAATTACGCAACGCATGGGCTTCGAACCGGATACCGCCAACCGTTTGTATGGATATGCACAGGGAGTAATTGCTGCCGGAGCCATATTAGGGGGAGTAATAGCCGGAATATTTTCAAAAAAATTACAGCCCCAAACAGGTATCTTTATTTTTGCAGATTCCGGATTAACTGTCCTTTCAGCCGGGTTTGCACTTCATTTTCTACACGGATCGATGGGAACTTACATTCTTCTGATTGCCGCATGCGGCTTACTGGTAACGTTATCAACAGTATTTCAAATCCAGATACTTAGTTATGTACAGCTACTAACTCCTACGGAATTAACAGGAAAAGTCCTCTCATTTGTAATATGTATTTGTATGTGTACCCTTCCGGTTGGCCAGTTCATCTATGGATTTGTTTTCGAAAAATAACCAACAATACCTATATTCCATTTTATATAGCCGGATTGACCATGATAACCATCAGTATTGCCACACGCCATATATTCTATGGAATTGACAAACTACTTAATTATTCCGGTTAATTTAAAGCCGGAAAACTGATAACTCCGATAACACGCTAAAGTCTTTACTTTTTTATATGAAATGTAATACCATTAAAATTGGATTATCTTCTTCGTTCATATCCTTCACCAACTCCTTTAGTTGCCCACTCAAACGATTTTCATTATAGGCTTCTTTTAGGTCACTGGTGTCAAGAAATAAACAACCTATTTTAGCTTCGGATGTACGGCTTACGGTCAATTGTGTAACGGTGAAATTATACCCTTTATATTCGTCGAAAACTATTTTCTGAGTGTATGTATTATCGGTTTCTTTATCTCTTACCAAATAAAGGGTAGGAATAGGTAAATCATCTCCTTCCAATATTATTTTTTCAAAAAACTGATATTTGCCCGCTTCAACAAAACCATTCACCATATCCTTTGTTACCATGTCTTTAGCTGGTGGAATAGTAACCCATACCGGTGTTAACGAAGCATCTTTCGTATAATAATAAATTGTATCCGTTTGCCGGCTACAAAGCAAATATCCGTCGTTATATTTAACAAGAGACTGTAAAGGTTTACTTATAAACATGCCATTGCTTTCCTTTCCCACTATATAAGAATAATCTTCCACTATAGGAATAGATTCAATTAAAGTTCCGTCTTCTTTAGATACACGAATAAAAGAAGACGAATAACAATCTTCACACTCTATTTCTTTGGATAACGATTTCCCGTCGTACGCTAAATCTACCATTATCTTTTCACGATAGGCATCATATAGCAACAAAGAATTTTCATCCCAGTCGGCCAGATTCCATATCCTGGATTCTTCCGGAAAATCTAATACCCGTTTAAAATTTCCCAAATGATCATACACTTTAATTTGATAACTAATTCCCCGTGCTACTATAAATAATTCATCCTTTTTATCATCATATACAGCTCCACCCATAAGGTTTGTGTATTCTTCCGGACCATTTCCTTTACGATTAAACTTAGAAATAAATTTTCCACTCCGGGAAAAAAGTGAATATCTCCCGACCGGTGAGCAAATATGACTGTTTTGGAAGAAAGACAAAATAACCATCCACCAAATAAATATTCATCTTTATCAGACTCAAAATGGATATAAGAAACGTCTGCAATATCATCCAGATTAATCTCTTTTATCGGATAGTTATTATCCAACAAATTGATTTTAACAATTTTATCAGAAAGAGAGGTTTTAGAAGAACAGGCAACAAAAAGCAGACAAACAAGCAATAAAAATCCGAAAGGTAGCAGGTGCACAGGGTTTTTCATACTTTATATTTTTAATCATAAGTTCTATTTTTACTGCAATATATTAAATAATTCTTACAATGTTAACTCCAAGAGATTATTTATAAAAACAAATCAACAAACATATTCCCCGACTTAATCGGAGACCGCAAAAGAAGAAACAGTTTATATAGTCAATAAAAGCAATACCGATAGTAGGAATGCAATCATTATCAAACAAAAAAAAGGCTCACTCTCTTTAGAGTGAACCTTCTCTTTTTGGTTTAAAAACCGG
>JAJQAZ010000096.1 GCA_021203545.1 Tannerellaceae bacterium
CCCCTAAACCCCCCAACCCCCTAAGGGGGGGGCGGGGATAGTTCTTTTAAAACTGGTTGCTTCGTCTTCTTTGCCTTCCGCTGGCGCAGATTTAAATCTGTGCCTAACTTGGATCACCGGGATTTGTAATCCCATTTATATACCCACCGTTCGGCGTAGCGTCTCGCTACGTCGTTTTCAAAAGTGAGGCTCCAGCCTCACGTGAAGCAGGAGCTTCACCCATTTTAGCGACATAGCGAAGACACTATGCCGAACGGAGAACGGAGCAAAGACAATTGAACGTAAGTAGAGGCACAGATTAAAATCTGCGCCAGCGATAGGCCAGCGATAGATAGCCAGCAATAAGTCGACGATAGCAGCGATATACAGAGGAATAAGCTGTCGGTCTAAAATTTGACTGTCCCCGCCCCCCCCTTAGGGGGTTGGGGGGTAGGCTTACGCTATCGTAATATCCTGATTCAAATACACATCCTGGATGGCATGCAATAATTCAACGCCGTCTTTCATGGGACGTTGGAAGGCTTTGCGGCCACAGATCAGACCCATGCCACCGGCGCGTTTATTGATGATCGCTGTTACTACAGCTTCTTTCAGGTCAGATTCGCCATGCGATTCACCTCCTGAATTGATTAGTCCGATGCGTCCCATATATCCGTTGGCAACCTGGTAACGGCAAAGGTCTACAGGATGTTCGGTAGCCAGTTCGGTATACATACGGCGGTCAAATTTGCCGAAATTAAGTGTCGTAAATCCTCCGTTGTTTACCGGCAACTTCTGTTTGATAATATCAGCTTTAATTGTCACACCTAAATGGTTGGCTTGTCCTGTCAGGTCGGCAGAGGCATCATAGGATTGACCATCCTTTTTGAAAGCATCGTTTCGCAGATAACACTATAACACGGTAGCCATACCAATTCGTGGGCACACTCAAATGCATCGGCAATCTGTACCAATTGTTCCCGGCTATGATCCGAACCGAAATAGACTGTTGCCCCTACGGCTACGGCTCCCATATTCCATGCCCCTTTTATTGTTCCGAAAGGGATCTGATTGTATGAATTGGGATAACTCAATAATTCGTTATGATTGATTTTTACCAGAAAAGGAATGCGGTGTGCGTATTTTCTTGCCATGATGCCTAATATCCCGAAAGTAGACGCAACGGCGCTACAACCTCCCTCAATAGCCAGCCGGATAATATTTTCCGGATCAAAATAGATAGGATTGGGTGCAAAAGAGGCACCGGCTGTATGCTCTACTCCCTGGTCGACGGGCAATATAGACAGATAACCTGTATTGGCCAGCCGGCCGTGCCCTAACATACTTTGCAGATTTTTTAAAACCTGGATGTTCCTGTCAGACTGCATCCATATCTCGTCTATGATCGTTGGAGACGGATAAGTAATCAATGATTTATCAATTGTTTTACACCTGTGGTTGAGATAATACTCACTTTCGTTTCCTAATAAACTGATAATAGTTGAAGTATCCATAGTATATTATTTTAAAAGTAAAACAATTGGAATTAGGGATTGTTGCTTCCGGAAATTTATTTTTTTATTTTATACATCTTATAAATTCCGGATATCACTACTCCGAACAGGATTGCCAGAATTACCATGACCAGGAATACCCATCCTTCCGTACGGAAAGAAAGTTTAAGCAGAACAGTAGAAATAATGAATCCTGAATTCCGGATAATCTTTTCAAACTCATCGGATATCCTGTACATGCATAGCAGCAATAACACTTCGGTCAATATGAGCGCATTGAAAAACGAACTGAAAAATACACGGTTCATTGTTTTGATAATGGTAAGGATATCTCCGAAATTCGGGGAATCAAAATGGTTGAGTACACTCACACTGTACGCTAACAGAAACAGAAAAAGAGCCAGTAGGACAACTGATAATCCCCGTTTGATTACTACATACCGGTAATACTGTGGACTACTATATACCTCTTTACTGAATGTAGTCTGTTTGTCGTCGCTTAATTTATAGAAACAAAACGTGAGAAATAGAACAACCGTGAGTGCAGCGAAGGAATAAATGATTCCTTTTAAGTTTTGAAAAGTAAAACTAACGGAACCAACCGGCAGGCGTGCCAGTTGATCAAAAATACTACGGATGATAATCAGGGAAACAATTTCGTATTGTTTACCAAGATAAATGGTGATAGAGTAGGGCAGGTAATAAATAACCAGATAGATTTCGTAGAGCAGAATAATAGTGAAAGGTGTATAAATGGTAGATAATAAATTAGGTAGTTTACCACCGTATGTGTAATAACTGATAGGAAGTATTTGCAGATTAATCAATACTACCAGCGAAATATGAATAAGAAAGGTAAGGATCGCTAAAAAATAAACTGCTTTCTCGATCTGCAATTTCTTTTTCTCTGATAATACCGTTTGATATATTTTATTGATCGTATTAATAAACATATTAAATAAACCAACCTTGTTGTTTTTAGTTTGACAAAAGTTTCAAAATAGCACACAGAGGACTACAGATTAAATATTATAAAGTGTTGATTTTTTTTGATTTCCCCCTCTGAGGAGCTACTTTGTACACACATTTTTTTGAGTCTTTACCCCGTATGGGGTAAAATATGAATAACCCCCGGTGAAGCTTGCGACCGGGGGTAGAAGTGACACCCTACACTCTACAACGCCGGAAGGTGTTGAACCTGTGATTCAACCCACTATCGGGGTTAAGGTAGAGTAGGATATCCTGTTCCCCCGGTCGCTATGCTTCACCGGGGGGGTATTCACATTTAATCCCTCCGGGATTATAAATACTTAAAAACAGAAAAGATGGGTGTACAGAGTAGCTCGGGAGGGGAGGGTACAATCTTTGTATTAAATCTTATTTTGCGGTAAAACAGATCAGTTTAGGGATAAAATGGAACTTTATCTGTTTCAGGGATTTTATCAAATTTGTATCCGGTAGTTATGAAACATTTATTAGCCCTTTCAGACCATAGTGAATAACTTTAAGGGGCTTTGGATTGTTTCTTTTTAATAGATAATAAATTTATGAGAAGCAATCAGGGTAATATACGGTTAACAACTACTCACTTCTGCTTTCTGTTCATTTTATTTTTAGGAGTAGTCTATGTAAAAGGGTGGATAGATAACGGGGAGGAAAGTAGATTTGATATAACAAACAGAATTCAGTCTTATCCGGATTCTCTTGCTTTGGATTTACCCGGAGAAGGGCTTTGTTTCGTGTTGTTTTATGACGAAGGTGATTCTTTGGGTGAACAGATGGAAAAATCGTTGGGACAATTATCCGGAAATGAAGGGAAAGAAGCTACTTATTATAAAGTGAACGGGCCGGAAAATGAGCGGATTTGTATGGATTATGACATAGCCGGTTTTCCAAGTGTATTGATACTGAAAGATGGAGTAGAAATAAACCGTATTTGGGGCGTGACCTCTTATTATACTCTAAAACATATTTATAGAAGAGTTTATGCTGAAGCACATAGTTGATTTTGTGAAAATAAATAAAGCTCCGCTTGCGGGTATGTTTGTGGGATTAATCGTTGGTTATTTCTTCTGGTACTTCATTGCCTGCTATACGGGAACATTTCTATTGTTGTCCGAATGGTGGGTAAATTGTATATTTGGGATGATCACCGGTGGCTTCCTGGTTTGCCTGGTTTGTGAATATGTTACGGAAAAACACGGGTAACTCTTTTTTACGAATAGGGAAGTTTTCGTAGCCGGATAAGCAGTTTTAAATCTGTGGACACTAAGAAGTGTATCGTCACCCCAGCGTGTGCCATTTGTCACCCGGGCGGTTGACGATCGGTACCCGCCCGGGTGACGATTCATTTCTTACTGTTCCGGTAATGAAAAGAGCCTATCCGGTTATTGAATCCTCCCTGTGTAAGGTGTTTTACATATACGATTCGTCGTAACCACCGCCGGCGTTGCCATTATCCCGGTCACGCTGGGAGCGTTTGGGGCGCATGTTTCCGAAACTGTAAGTAACTGTCATACCTACCTGGCGGCCACCCCACCAGCTTTCGGATTCCTGTTCGAATCCGGCTCCGTGAGTGATAGACGACCGTTTTCTGGAATCCAGTATGTCGCGTGCATTCACACTAACACTGATATCGCCGAACGATTTTCGTATTCCCCCATCCAGTGAGTAACTGGCTTTGCGTTCTCCCTGGGCTATTACCTGTTTGGAGTTATAACTTTCGTTTAGTTGTAATGTAATGGCTTTAGGTAGTTTCACATTAGCGATCATGCGCATATTCCAGGAAAAATCTTCTTCTTTATCACCGGTTACAAGGGGTAAACCGTCGCCGGGTGAATAGGTGAAACCATCCAGTTTATAGTAATAGAGATTTGCCGTTGTAGTCAGGTCAAGAATACTGAAAAGGTTGTTTTTCAACACCAGTTCGGTACCGGCAGAAGTAGTTTCCGCAATATTCTGGAACGTACTTTTCATTACGTCCCCGTCACGGTAACTGATCCGTTGGATTACATTATCTGTTGTGCGATAGTAGCCCGAGAAAGAAAACATATGGTTATCCCAGCTTTTAATGTAATTCAGTTCGAATGAATTTGAATATTGAGGGTCCAGATAAGGATTACCAAATGAGATATTGGTTGAGTCGGTAATATTCATAAACGGATTCAGTTGTCCGCCCCACGGACGCGAAATGCGGCGTGTATAGTTTACCTGTATTTCGTTATTGTTAGGCAAGGCATACGATACAAATGCGCTGGGGAACAGGCTAAAATACTCTGTCCTGAATCTGGAAGCATCCGAATCACTTTCTCCGTATGCCGGCGATTGGGTTGAAATATTGGAATATTCACCACGTAAACCGGCCTGGTAACTCAGGGCATTCCATTTACCGGAATAAGTTCCATAAAAAGCATGCACATCCCGGTTATAGATAAAACGGTTATAAAGGTCGTAATCCATTTCAGCATTTGCAGCCGTGCTTCCGGAAAAGGTGGTTACCGGACTGTTTTCGCGACCCAATGTACCTTTGTAACCGGCTTCTACCTTATGATTCTCATTTAGTTTGTTTACATAATCCAATTGTATCTCCCAGTTCTTGTTGTTAATATCCCGGAGCTGGCGTTGATACGAAGTGTAAGAGGTATTGTTGGCAAAATGCGAAATCTGATCATAAATACTGGTCTCTTCCATTCCCCATATATTATAGGATGCTGTGAAGTCAATATTATGGTCTTCTCCGAATTCGCGTTTGTAACCGATTTCAAAGTTTCCCCCTTTCATGTCATTTTCTGAAGAAGCTATCCGCTGACTGGTAGTGTACGAATTGGGATCATTACTTACGTAATTAGTCGTACGGTCGTTGTTCCCGTTTCCAAACATACCAAAGGCATTGAACGATAAATGGTCTTTTTCGGTTACCCGGTAGGTCATACCCATGCGGGTGAAAACATTGCCCCCATACCCTTTACTTGTGTTTTCCTGATTCAGGAAAGTCGTATCGTTATCGTTGTAATTGAGCCGGTTGGTATATCCTCCGCTACGGCGTGCGTGTCTGTGGTATCCCAGGCTGGCATAGGCATCCAATGGCTCGCTGTTATAGTTAATATTGGCACTGGCATTGTAGCCTCCCCGTGTGTCGGCACCGGCCTGTGCGCTTCCGTAATAACCGGCTTTGCGGTCACGTTTCAGGATGATATTAATAATACCGGCTGTTCCTTCCGGACTGTATTTGGCGGAAGGGTTGGTAATAACTTCTACCCGTTCGATTGATTCGGCAGGCAATTGTTCTAATATTTGCGCCCGGTTATCCGAGGTCAGACCGGAGGCTTTTCCATTGATCCAGATTGTAACCGAAGTATTACCTCGCAGAGAAATCTCTCCTTCGTTATCAACTTCAACAGAAGGGATATTTCATAAAATATCACTTGCCGACCCACCTGATGAGGCGATATCCTGTGCAACGTTAAATACTTTTTTGTCTATCTCGAAACGCATTTGTGAGCGCATCCCCACAACCTGTACTTCGTTTAGTACCTGTGTGTCTTCGGAAAGGAAAATAGGAGGAAGAGTTACGCTGCTACGTCCTTCAGCCAGTGTAATCTCCTGCTGATAGGTTTGATATCCGATAAAAGACACTTGTAATAAATATGTGTCGTTTGGTACGTTGGTAAGTATAAAATTACCATCCAGATCGGTAGTTGTTCCGACCGGAATCGCATTTTCTACTCCTTTTTTTCTCAACGTCACATTTACGAAATCCAGGGGCTCATTGGAATTCGCTTCAATTACCCAGCCCTTAATATCTCCTGGTACCGGATTTCCCCAGGCACTGTTTCCTATTACTAATAAGCATAGAAAAAGGCAGTTAGTCAACAATCTCATGGTTCTACTTAATAACAATCTTTGAATAAAATGATGGTAAGTTAATTCGCTTTCAAAATTAGCTAATTAAATTTCCGAAAGGTTATTTAATACGCTTTATTAAACAAAATCAACATTTAGTAACCTTTGACTCCTGTTGTCCGGTTTGGTTTAATCGTATATGTAATTTTTTATCACAAAATGTAAATCCGGCTTTCTTTACTTTATAAAAAGCGGTTTAAGATTGTTATCTTTATAGTGGAATATAATTTTAATTGATAAAATAATGAAAGAGTATAATTTGAGCAATGGAGTCGTGATTCCCGGGATTGGTTTTGGTACCTGGCAGATTCCGGAAGGGGCAGAAGTACGTGAAAGTGTAAAACAAGCCATTGAATATGGTTACCGCCATATTGATACGGCTGCTATTTACGGAAACGAGAAAGGAGTGGGAGAGGGGATAGTACAAAGTGAGGTGTCCCGGGGAGAACTTTTTGTTACCACTAAAGTTTGGAATACAGACAGAGGATATGATAAAACGTTGCGTGCGTTTGATGTGTCGCTTGAAAACTGGGGTTAAATTATGTAGACCTGTATCTGATTCACTGGCCGGCGCGGGGTGAAGAAGGAAAAGAGATTAATCTGCAAACATGGGAAGCGATGCAAACGATCTATCGGGAAGGCCGTGCCAAAGCGATTGGAGTGAGCAACTTTCTAAAACATCATTTACAACATTTGATTGATAATTCGGAAATAGTACCGATGGTAGACCAGATTGAGTATCATCCCGGATACCGTCAGGAGGAGACTGTTCGTTTCTGCCGGGAAAATAACATATTGGTAGAAGCATGGAGTCCGTTAGGGTCAGGTAAAATGTTGCAAAATGAAACATTGAAAGAGATAGCTTCTCATTATAATAAATCGGTAGCCCAACTTTGTATCCGCTGGTGTCTGCAAAACGAAACATTGCCTTTGCCCAAATCCGTTAATGCGGAACGTATCCGGCAAAACCTGGATGTATTCGATTTTGTAATTACTGATAACGACATGCAACAAATCAACGAACTGTCTTATATTGGCGGTTCAGGCCTCAATCCGGATGAAGTGACTTTTTAACCCCCTGGCCCCCTAAAGGGGGGATAAGAGGGATATAAAAATACTATACTAAATGTTCAGCGTAGCGAGGATGCCAATGTCGCGGGCTTAACAAAAAATAAGAATACTATACCTCGTTCGGCGTAGCGTCTTCGCTACGTCGTTCGTAAAAGTGAGGCTCCAGCCTCACATGAGCCGGGAGGCTCATAGATTTTTAGCGACATAGCGAGGACGCTATGCCGAACGAGAGGTATAAGGATTTATAATCCGCTTTAATATACCTTAAGTTCCGGTTTACCCGGTATTTATTTATTTTTCGGATCACAGATCCTAATACTCGTTTGTCGGGGATTACAAATCCCCTTCGACCAAAGTCGGAACTCCGTGCTAGCAAATTATAATGTTCGGCGTAGCGTCTTCGCTACGTCGTTTGTAAAAGTGAGGCTCCAGCCTCACATGAGCCGGGAGGCTCATAGATTTTTAGCGACATAGCGAGGACGCTATGCCGAACGAGGCTATCCTATTGTATTAATTATCTTTTCTGATTCTGATTTGTTTCATTTGTGTAGTTGATGAAATACCCGGGCTGTACATTTCCTCTATTTTTGCCGGATTCAGGTGGTAAGTTCCGGCAAAACGGGGCAATAAAGGTATCGAAAACAGATAAGTTCCCTGTTTAAGTTGAGAACAGAAGATAACCGTTTTCTCTTTAAAATACTCCCGGTGTGTTTCATTCTTGAACATTGGTTTCCTGTCGTATATGCATCCTGCCGGAATAGGTACTTCGATCATCAGATAATTACTGTTAGGTTTATCTATCCGGATTTCTACCCACAGGTTTACAGGTCTACCTGTAGTTAATGTGTCTCCTTCATCAAACCAGGTGTGAATAGCAAACGGGCCATCTGCTTTAGCTTCTGTTGTTTGTTGCCGGTACGAAGTAGAAACGAATACCGGTAAACCTTTGGTATGTATTATCCGGTCTGTTTCTCCTGTAGTTGTCTCCTGCCGGAATGGGAATTGGGTAACTTTTCTGTTTGCTGTTCCTTCCAGTAAAAGGGTTGCTGCAACAGGGGCAGATTGCAACCAGTTTTTTATCTGAGGTAATACAGCCATTAATAATTGTGCTTTTTTGTAAGTATTCCAACTACTTTTTACTTCTTTCAATAAAGTATATAATAAAGACACTTTCAAGGTCTCTTCCACCGGTTCATCCTGTAAAATCCGGTAGGCAATCAGGGTCAGATCGTACGATTCTTCCGGAGCATTCCTGTCCCAGGCATATCTATATCCATTCCCGGATAGAGCCAGATGTTCTGTTACTTCTTCTATTGAATAGGGCAGGCGGTTCTGTTTACGGAGTTCTATCATTAATAATTTTTCCCTGATGTAGGGTTTACCGGCATCAGCCAGCCTGTGGACACCGGCCTCTAATTGTTCAACCTATTTCTGCAGGCTATCCGGTTGGTTTACTAATGTACCGGACTGTAGTAACAGAATCGAATCCTGTAAAGAGGCTTGTGAAGCGATCCGGGCAGGTGGTTGGGTAGTAAACCGGACTTTTCCCGCAGAGGTGTAGCCGGATTGCTGTGCTATACGTAGCGCATTCAAAATATGGTGTGTCATCCATACAAGCGAATATTCAGGCATTACCCTGTTCCACCATCCCCACATATTTACACTATTCTGGTTATTGACCAAACGGTTTATAATTTCGTCTATATTTTTATCATACAGGAATGGCTCTCCCTGCAAATCTGCTATTTCTTTATGCACCAGCAATCCTGTTAGTTTAGAAGCTAATTGTTCATTACAGGCATACTCGTACCCGGACAGATACCCTGCCAGATTTTTATGGATATTCAATGTTTGTGTAAACAAGCGAAGGGTAGCGATTCCTTCTTCCGGTAGTTGCAGGGGCAGCGTATCTCCTTCCATCAGCAGCCGGATGGTCTCGAAAGTAGCCTGCACTCCTTGTTTTAATATTGGAATTCTCTTTTCTTCTCCGTCGCGGTAACCATCTTCATCTGTATACACTAAACGGGTATGAAGGGTATCCTGTATTGCATAAATGGCCCGGGTACCCTGATAGGTAGTCCGGAAATTTATCGTTTCATCTGATAAAACAGTACCATTTGTTTCGAACCGTAAATTACCGCTCCGGCTATTTTCGCCGGTATAATCACGGACATAGGTTTCTATATATGCGGTATCTCCCTCTATCATAAAAGCCGGTTGTATCATCTCTGCCATTAACGGTTTGTAGGAGTGGATAGAAGTGCGATGGGTTCCGGTTTGTAATTGGGGATTCATTGCATATACCACGGCATCCCAACGGGTAAGATTATCGGGAAACATAACTTTAAAAGTTGCTTTTCCCTTTTTATCTGTATATAGGTTGGGAACCCAGAAACCTACATCCGAAAAGTTAGTACGCAATCTATCCAGCGACATCAACTGCTGGTACAAAGCTCTCTCTGCTTCCCGGTCTATTAACTGATCTTCCTTCTTTGTAATAATCTCTCCCGAATAAGTTTCTTTATTTACAGATTTAGGTGCAGGTTCATTTTTAGGTGCATTCCCGTAACCTACTATTATTACTTCTTCCAACATTGGGGCTGAAACTTTAAAAATGGTATGACGTATACTTCCCGGTGTTAATACTAATTCCAGAGGCTCATAACCAATATAGGCAATTCGTATGGAAATATTCTTATCAGTCAAATACTTTTCTTCTACAGGTATTGAAAAAATGCCATCAAGATTTGTAATACCTCCTACAAGTGTACCTTTTATTGTTATAGAAACTCCCGGCATTCCCCAGCCGGTTTCTTCCAGTATTTTTCCACTGATTTTACCATCTGAGAAAGATACCTCGACAGTACAATCACTATCATAGTAATTGTATGATTTTTTTTCTTTTCCCTTACTTTTCTTACCTTTTCCGGTTTCTTTTCTTTCTCTGTTTCGTGGAAAGGAGTTATCTCCGGCCGTTGGTTAGTATGCTTTTGCCGGGGATAGGAGGGAGAGAAATAAGTTCTTATATATCTGTCGCTCTCCGAAAATATCCGGATCAGGGATTTATCTTTTTTTTCTGTTTCTAACCATTCCTGTGTATGATTATCTACCGGATACACATTCCGGTTTTCCATGTTAACAAAATGATAGGTCTGTGGCCATTTTGCAGACTATCCCTTCGCATATACTCTCCACCGGCATAGAAAATGAACAGGTCGTACAGACCTTCCGTTAACCGAGGTGTTGTATCCATAGGTTCGCTGTCTTTATGGATCAGTATCACTTTCTGCACCGGTTTTGGTTGCTCCTTATCCAACTGGATAACCAGATCTGTTTTATTATGCGAAATAATAAATTGTGATAAAATAGGTGTTGGAGCTTCCGGCTCTACTACTATTTTTTCTTTTTCACTATTTTGTATAACAGGTTGTCCGGAGCCAATATAATTCCGGATATCTTTAAAGTTGATGGAATAGTACCAATACCGGAAATCAGCATATTCTCTATTTTCATATTTCCAACTGTAATTTTCCTTTTTATAAAATACGGGCTTTGTTTTTTTACAGCGATTCAGGCTGACAATTGTTTTCGTACCTGCTTTAAAAAAATCCGGTTCTGTTTCAATTGTTATGGATTGTTTATCTAAATATAATTGTATCGTATGCTTTTTACCGGCTTCTACCGGAAAAGAATATATTTTTTTATTTTCTGTTCGTGAAGACCACACTATAGAATCATTGCATTTAATCAGATAAACAGGACATATTGTTCCATTCTCCATAACAAACGGGGCAAACTGGGTAATTCCTCCCGGTACAGGTTCGGTATAAATAAACGGATTATCTTCTTCCGGATAATGAAACCGGTAATAAGGAAGTGTATCAAGCTGTGCTACCGGATTCCAGAGCGAATAATCCAGATACGGCATTTTCCGGTTATTGTATTTTCCTATCCTAAATTCATCTATATCATATTTATCTTTTTCCTCCCTTGATTCTGAAGGATGGGCATAATAGGGCAGATCGGCAAATTCTTCTCCTAACAGGCCATTAACAGCAAAGGTAGTAAGGTCTGTATTACTAACCGGACGACCCCGGAAATCCCGTACGGAAACTGTTGCTTCTACCTCCTGGCCGGGCCATATCCGTTCCGGCAATGTAGTTGTTATATCCAGATTATTGGATAACGGGCGGAATGTTTCCCGTACCTCTTTTATCTCATCTCCTGATCTGTAAAACAGATCGACATGCCAGTTTGCTTTATTATTTCTTTGTTTTCCTTTATAGCGGAGTTCTGATCCGGTTTGCTTTTTTCTTAGTTTTTTCCTTCGTAAATATACCATGTTGCCTCTATCGCCATTGGATTATGCAGGGAAATATCCAGATATTTATCTGCTAATCCTCCCTCTATCCGGATATCTATAACATCTTCCGGAAAAATAACAACCGGTTCTCCCATCAGGTCAACCTTTAGTTCATAACGGGTTACATCCGGACTTAATGCCTCCATGTAAGGTAACTCTACAGGAATAGTTCTGGCCTGCTGGTTGGCATTATATTTCAGGGTAGCTTTTACCGGTACACTTTTCCCTTTCTGTACATATTCAAACACTAATTTACCATCCCGTGGTGTACAAATAATATCCTGATACATATAATCATACCGGATCTGATCCCGGTAGGTAAGCGTCCGGTTATCGGGTGTTGTAATTTGTACCTGTACAATATACCAAAGATTCGCTTTGCCGAAAAGGTCGCCGGATACAGGAATTAGTAAAGGTTCGGACTCCGGCATAAAAAATTCTTCATGATAGATTGTTTCCGGTAGGGTATAACCATCTTCATACGCTTTCGCAACGTGGGATCTTAACAGCGTAACGTTTACTTTACTATCCGGCAACGGCAGGTTATTTACGTCTGTCGCTTTTATGCGAATATAATTCGTATCTGTATGGAAATGGTTTTTAAGAGACGGTTCTACTTCCAGTTTATAATCGAGCAACTGATAATCTTCATATTTAAAATTAGTAGCAGCGACAATTACTCCTTTCTCATCTACTAATCGCAGGATATAGTTTTCATCTAACCGCAACCGGAGGGAGGGTTCCAGTACAAACTCCCCCATATAACTTCCCGGACGGTACGGCGAGATAGTTTCTATTGTTTTCATATCCCGGTAACGGCCTATTTGCAGCGATAGTTCCTTTTTCAGCGGTTTCCGGTTATCTGCTAAAATATAAGATTTGAGCCGTACCGTATCTTCGGGTCGGTAACTATATTTATCGGTAATAAGATAACTATAAAAACGAATCTTTGGATTCTTCTGTTCAGACTCCCTTTCTCTTTGTATTTCTTCTTCAATTCTGTTATTATCTACCAGGAAGAAGGAACGCATACCATCCAGTTCTATGATCAGTTTTGCATTCTTTTTTTCTTCCGGACTTATTTTAATAGAATAAGTTTTGGTAGCTGGATCGTAAAAAATTTCCCTGCTCTCTTTTACTGCTTTTCCCTGATCCGTATAGTAAGAGTCATAAAAAAGAGTAGCCATAGCATCACTCCTTAATATACCTTTTTCATCCCTTATCTGTATTGTAAAAGCTCCATATTGTGGAATGATTGTTACTTCATAGGGGATAAAAGATTCATATCTGTATACAACATCTTTCTCTATAATATTAAAATAAATAAAATGTCCGGTATCCGGTGCTTCCTGCCATACATTAGTAGTAAAAATAGTATACGGAGAACGTTTTAATATTTGACCGGTTATTCTTTCAATATTACCGTCTGCCGGATCTAAGAAAAGATCCTCTGCTTCATCGTTCGAAAGTGCATATACAAATGTAGCCGGCACATGGTTTTGCTAGGATTCTATCGTTTGGGAAGAAAGTATATTTATAAAAAACAGTAGAAAAAACAGAGAGAATAAAGTAGTATATTTCATTTCTTAATACAACAGTTTAGCACGGGTTTCTTTTCTTTTCTTCTAAAACCTCAAATGTACAATTTTTTTCTATAAGGCAAAATTCCTATATTTAACATTGAAAAATATATACTTAGATCACATGAACCAACTGGCCCGCCTGTTTATTCTTTTCTTTATCTGTTTTTTGGGGGATATTTTTTCCGCATTTAACGTTTATGGCCGTTGCCCAACCGGTGGACTATTTTGAGAAAGCCGAATTGATGCTGAAAACAGATCCGTCACGTTCTATATATTATGCTAATCTGGCGTTGGTGGAAGCCCGTAAAGCCGGTGACCAGGGGTTGATTGCTATGGGAATGGCAACGCTGGGACAAGCCTATATGAACCAGGGCGATTACGATATGGCTTTTGAAACTATTTATAGTGCGATGGAGATATGCCCGGAGGAAAATTCCTTAGTATTGGCTAATATTTATGTACGTCTGTGTGGATGCTATATTTATATGAAAGATTTTGATAAAGCATTTGAATATATAGATAAAGCCGCAGATATGTATGATAAAGCCGGCGACCGTGAGAATCTGGCGGTTTGTTATAACTCCAGGGGACTGATTTATATACAGGTTCCTGATAATAAAAAAGCAGAGGAGAACCTGAAAATCGCTTTACAGATCAACCGGGAGTTAGGAAAACATAAGCAGGTAGCCGCAAACCTGAATAACCTGTGCCTGTATGAGGGAGATACAGAAGAAAAAATAGCCATGTTGTACGAGGCTATTCATATCAACGATTCCCTGAATGTAGTGTGGTCGTTGGGCGAAAACTATAATAATTTAGGGGTACAGTATTATTACGGCAAAGCCTACCCGAAAGCATTGCAAGCCCTGGAAACAGCCCTTGTGTATGCGGTGCCTATCAACGCTAAAGAGATTATCAATGATAATTACCTGTATAAATCGTGGGTGTACAGTGCCGTAGGGAATTATGAAGAGGCATATAAGAACCTGTTGAACCTGTATGACATAGAACATGAATTTTCACAAACTGCCGAACTCCGGCAAATGGAAATGAATATTATCCGTAAAAATATAGAATCAAAAGAACAGACTCTGATCCTGCAGCAACAGGCATTCCAGATCAAACGTTTGCGAATGCAGGGCTACATAGCCTTTCTGGTGGTTGTGGTCGTTACACTGTTTTTGATTTACACATGGTATCATTTCCGGCAGCAAAAGAAAATTCAACAACTTGAAACAACCCGCAAAATAGATGAGCAGGAAAAAGAACTGATAGAAAAAGAGTTAAACCATAACCGCAATGAACTCACAAACTTTGCCTTTTTTGTTCGTAGCCGTAATGAACTGCTTACTAATATACAAACCATGGTACGGCAGGGATATAAGATGAAAGAAGATGAACGGGAGAAACATTTACGAAAAATCAATGCCTACATTTCACAGTTCAATGCCAAAAATACAGAGACAGAAGTATTGATCGACCAGATCAGTGCCGACTTTATGGAACGTCTGTCAAAACTTCATCCGGATCTTTCCCGGAACGAGAAACGGCTGGCTTCGTTATTAAAAATTGATCTTACAACAAAAGAAATAGCCTCAATAATAGACTCTACACCCAAAACAGTAAATATGGCTCGTTACCGTCTGCGTAAACGAATGAACCTGGAAAACGATGAGAGTTTAACGGAATATATAAAAAGTATTTGATGTAGATTAGTTTGTATTGTTAATTGTTTGATAATCAAGTGTTGTTTTGGGCGGATGTAGATAAAAAAATCCCGTTTTTACCCCAAATGTAGATACCGGATAGAACCTTAAATCTTGGTGAATATTCACTTCTGCTTTATTCCTGTGTTACAATTTCTAAATCTGATATTATGGAAACAAATTTAAAAACCATTTTGATGGTTTGCCTTTTATTGTTCCCGGTAATTGGTTTTGCTCAAACTGCCAACCTCCGGGGTGTTGTATATGAAGAAAGCGGCCTGCCTGCCGTTGGTGCCAACGTTCAGAAAAAAGGAACTACCGAAGGAACCATTACCGATCTGGACGGAAACTTTACCCTCTCTGTCTCCCGGGGAGATATATTAATCTTTTCTTATATAGGTTTTGTTACACAGGAAATTACTTACAACGGACAGTTAACTTTGAATGTTACCTTACAGGAAGACATTGAAAGACTGGACGAAGTGATTGTTGTGGGCTATGGTACGATGCGGAAAAGCGACCTTACCGGAGCCATCTCGTCAGTCAGTGGCGATGATCTGGCCAGCCGCGCAACAACCAACCCTGCCGAAGCATTACAGGGACGTGTATCCGGTGTAAACATCCAGCGTGCAGGAGGGAATGCCGGTGCAGATATCTCTGTAAAGATTCGGTGTATCAAATCCTTCGGCGATAACGAACCACTTTATATTATTGATGGTTTCCCCGGCGATATCAATAATGTGAATCCCGGTGATATCGCCTCGATGGAAGTATTAAAAGACGGTGCTGCCGCTGCCATTTACGGTTCAACTGCAGCCAATGGAGTAATAATTATTACAACCAAAAGCGGAAAGAAGGGGGATATTAAGGTAGATTTTAATACCTATCTTAGTTTTACAAGCATTGCGAAACGTCTGGAATTTCTGAATGCTGAAGGATATGTACAGGTACATAAACAGATGTATGATAATTATAATGGGGATAATAAGGAAAAGCCCCGGGATTACCCGGCCTATATTACCAATCCCAGTACATTAGATACAAACTGGCAGGACGAGATGTTTCGCAACGGATTGTCGCAAAATTACATGATTGGCGTATGCGGAGGAAGTGAAAATGCCCGTTATTCACTGTCCTATAATCATGCAGATGACAAAGGAATTATACTGGGAAACAATTACCGTCAGGATAATGCCCGTATAAAACTTTCTATGACCAAGAATATTTTTGATATAGATGCCAATCTGGCTTTTAAAGCTACTGATAGTAAACAACCCCAGTATTCTATCAAAGAAATATACATGATCTCTCCGTTGGTACCGGTATATGACGAAGAACAGGAGTATGGGTTTGGATTGACAAATTTTGATGATCTGCCGGGCAACCGGAATGTAATGGCCGACTATTATTACCGGAGTTCAAGCCGGAAAAGATACAATATGGATGCCAATGTTGCATTGACCGTTCATTTTGCAGATTGGCTGAACTTTAAAACCGGGTATTCTTACCGGGGTATTCATCAGCGGAATAAAACTCACTACCCGGATTATATATCAGATATCAAGTCTCCGCAGACATACCCGTATCATTATGAATTCTCTTCCTATTGGCAGGAACAGGTAATTGATAATGTACTTACGTTTGATAAAAAAATGGATAAACATTCGTTGAATATCATGGCAGGTAATTCCGTAACTATGCGTGATTATAACTGGAACAGTATTGCAGTAGACGGAAAGACAACTGTATATGAGGTTGTGGATGGGAAATTAGTAACTTCGGAAAACGGAGCAGGATTTTTGGATCCTAATTTCTCCACCATAGGAGCAGGAACAGGTGGTACTTTCTCCGGTGACGGATCTGCTTATCAATATCGCCGTGTATCATTCTTTGGACGCGTGAATTATTCGTATGCGGGTAAATATATGGTTCAGGCAACTGTTCGTTCAGATGGTTCATCTAAATTTGGTAAAGATAGCCGTTGGGGAACTTTCCCATCTGTCGCATTAGGATGGCGTATTTCGGAAGAGGAGTTCTTCCCACAGGATGGTCTTATTAGCAACCTGAAACTCCGTGCCAGCTGGGGACGTTTGGGGAATGAACAAACGCTGGGTTATTATGATTTTCAGGCACTTATTACTTCCGCTAATAACATGTCTATGGGATATGTACAGGGAACAGGAGCGAACCCCTGGCCCGGGAGTGCAGCTACCGAATTGGCAAACCGCGACTTAAAATGGGAAACAACAGATACAAAAAATATCGGGTTTGATTATGGATTGTTTGGAGGGCATTTGAATGGTTCATTCAACTACTACTATAATAAAACTGAAGATCTGTTGATCACAAAAGCTTTACCTCCCTCCGTGGGATTAGTGAACCCGGTTGTAAATGTCGGGAAGATACGCAATAGTGGTATTGAGTTCGAAGTAAACTGGATGGATAAAAAGCAGGATTTTGACTATAATGTAGGTTTAAATCTGGCTACGGTTAGTAATAAAGTGCTCGAGCTTGCCAATAATAACCAGGTATTGCTTGGAACAGGTTTGAGATATGGATCCGACCATTACCCTACACAGACACGCGTTAATCAACCACTTGCCGGTTTTTATCTGTATCGTACCGGTGGTATATTCCAGACTGAACAGGAAGTGCAGGCACACGTAAACAGCGACGGCGAATTGCTGCAACCCGGTGCGAAACCCGGTGATATACGTTTTTTAGATATTAATCAGGATGGAGTGATCAATGAGGATGATAAAGAATATTGCGGTACGGGTATTCCCAAACTGGAAGTAAACCTCTCCTTCGGAGCCTCCTATAAAGGATTCGACCTCTCTTTTCTGGTAGGAAGTGGCTGGGGACATAAATTATATAACGGAAACCGTTATTTCTATGAATCTATGAACTCCGGGTCAAACTTCCTTGCAACAACACTGAATGCCTGGACTCCGGATAATCGCAATACGGATATTCCCCGTGCCATGTTGGAAGATCCTAACAGAAATTCCCGCGAAAGTGACCGTTTTCTGGAAAATGGAAATTTCGTGCGGTTGCGTCAGGTACAGTTAGGATATACATTACCGGCAGCTTTAGTTAAAAAAGCAGCAATCGATAAAGTACGGTTCTATGTAAGTGGAGAAAACCTGTTTACTATCACAGGCTATTCCGGTATTGACCCGGAGTTCTCCAGAGATATCCTGAATACCGGAGTTGATAATGAAGTATATCCTTTTACCCGCTCATTTGTTGTGGGAATGCAATTAACTTTTTAATAACCGGCTTAATTAATACAGAATATTATGAAACAGATTAAATATATAATCATATCACTTCTGCTGGCTTGCCTGATGGGCAGTTGCGAAGATTTTTTGACAGTACAATCACCCGACCAGTTTACATCTGATCGTTTCTGGCGTGACCGGGATGATGCATTAGCCGGTTTGGCAGCCGCCTATTCCAAACTTGAGGCGGCCACCAATGTATGGGATTTTCCGGAAGTTAGATGGCCGGTTGAGGCTTTCCGGGAAGATCTGTATACTATGGGTGCAGATGCGTTGACATATGATAACTGGACAGAATTATATGAATTTACCTATACGAACGGAAACTCTCAGTTTGCTATTTACTGGCGCGATAATTACCGGGGTATAAATTACAGCAATCAGGTGTTGGGGAATGTTCCGGAAATACCGGAAGAAAATATTTCGGAAGCGGAACGTGAACTAATCATGAATGAAGCCTACTTTCTCCGGGGCTATTATCATCTGAAACTATTATTGAACTGGGAACAGATTGTTATCCGGGATGAATATATAACCAATCCCAACAACCTGGATAAAGCTCTTGCCGGAAGAAGTGAAACCTGGGATTTTATAATCTCTGATTTCAAAAAAGCGACCGCTTTACCGGCAACCCGCTCTTCAGCGGAGATGGGGCGCGCTACATCAGGGGCAGCCTGGGCTTTTATGGGATGGGCGCATCTGACACGGGCGTATGAAGAACCCGAAATTAAAACACAACAATTGACAGCGGCATTAGAAGCTTTTGAAAAAGTACAGGGTTACCGGTTAGCCGGAGATTATGCTTCACTGTTTAATGGCACAAATGAAAACTCCGAAGAATCTATTTTTGAACTTCAATTTACAGATAATAATGCAAATGGAGCCAATTACCGTTTTTACATACATCGTTTTATCGGAGTAAATGAATTGAGTGGATGGGATGAAATTTTACCAAACAGTCGCCTGATGGACGAATATATGAAAGAGGGTGAAATAGCTACTACAGGCCGATATGATAGCCGCCTGTACGAATCGGTATTTTATAAATGCGATTATTATAATGATCCGGTTGCCAAAAGAGTTTATGGATATACTTATTCAGATCTGTTCTGGAGAGAAATGTATGATGATCAGGGTACTTATTTAGGAATTGATTACTACAATAAACCTTCTTTCCGCAAATACATGCCGGCAGATATAGAGGGATTAAATGCAGACTATTTCTCACCTAATATTACTTTAATGCGTTATGCCAATGTTTTGCTTATGAAGGCAGAAGCATTGAATGAACTGGGGCGACCGGGAGAAGCTATTCCATTGATTAATCAGGTACGTGCAAGGGCAGACATGCCACCGATGACCGGAACAACGGAAGCTGATGTGCGGGCACAGATTGAACATGAACGCATTATAGAGTTTCCTTTAGAGAACCTACGATTCTATGATCTCCGTCGTTGGGGAAAAACGAAAGAAGCATTACATGCTATCGGACGTACACGGTTTGACCCGGCAAAACACGATTTCTTCCCAATCCCCTTACAGGAACTAAATGCCAACGGCGCATTGAATGGCCTTGTAGAAGAGGAGGAAGAAGAGTAAATAAAGGTTTTTGGAAATTGTTCGGCGTAGTGTCTTCGCTACGTCGCTATAAAGAGTGAGCCTTCAGGCTCACGTGAAGCTGGAGCTTTCCCATTAGCAACGACGTAGCGAGACACTACGCCGAACAATAGAACGATAGACTATATCAATTATTTTAATAAAAAAACATGTTAAAACGCTATATAATATATACAACTCTCTCTCTTTGCGCTTTCTCCGTAACGGCACAGCAGGGAACCGAGTGGCAGGATCCGTTGGTTAACCAGATCAACCGGGAGCCGGTGCACGCTCATTTTGTTCCATATTCGTCCGAAAAAGCAGCGCTGCAAAAAGAGAAGGAAGCAGAACAACGGTATTCCCTGAACGGAATATGGAAATTTAACTATGCCACCAATCCGGCAAGCCGTCCGGCAGACTTTTACCAGCCGGATTACGATATATCGGCATGGAAAGATATACAGGTACCGGGTAGTTGGGAATTGCAGGGATTCGATGCTCCTATTTATACGGATACCCGTTATCCCTTCCCGGCCAATCCCCCTTACGTGCCAGCGGATTATAATCCGGTAGGCTCCTATGTAACTACGTTTACCGTACCGGACAACTTTAGTAATAAAGATATAGTTCTCTATTTCGGTGGGGTCGAATCGGCTTTTTATTGCTGGCTTAACGGCGAATTTGTAGGCTATAGTGAAGACAGCCGCCTACCGGCTGAATTTCTGGTAACAGATAAACTGAAACCGGGTGAGAATAAACTGGCGGTAGAAGTGTACCGCTATAGTGATGGTTCTTATCTGGAAGCACAGGATTACTGGCGGTATAGTGGGATTGAACGGAATGTCATGCTGATTGCCCGTCCACAATCCCGTATCCGTGATTTTGAAATTCAGGCAGCACTTGATGATACTTATCAGGACGGCTTACTGGATATCCACATCCGGATGGACGAACGCAATTTGCGCAAAGGAACAACTGTTAGTCTGAAAATATGGGATGGAACCAGACAACTGGCCACACAAGCTTTCAGAGTAAAAAATACCAAAGACACACACTTTTTGTTTAATACCGTTTTCCCCGGAGTAAAACAGTGGACAGCCGAAACGCCTTATTTATATACACTGGTTGTTACTACGCAGGATGCCAAAGGGCAGGTGGCGGAATCATTCAGTCACCGCTTTGGTTTCCGCCGGGTTGAGATCCGGAATGGCATGTTGCAGGTAAATGGTACCCCTATACTTATTAAAGGGGTAAACCGTCACGAACACCATATGCATACCGGACGAACGATTACAGTAGAAAGTATGATCGAAGATATGCGGCTGATGAAACTGTTCAACATCAATGCCGTGCGTTGTTCGCACTATCCTAATTATGAAGAATGGTACGAACTGTGTGACGAATATGGACTCTATCTGGTGGACGAAGCCAATATAGAATCGCACGGAATGACAGACCATGAAACCACACGTACACTGGCCAACTGGCCGGGTTGGGAAGTACCCTTTCAGGAACGGATGGAGCGCATGGTGGAACGTGATAAGAACTATACCTCTATTATAACATGGAGCCTGGGCAATGAATCCGGTTATGGAAAACATTTTGAAGATATTTACCGGTGGACAAAAGAGCGTGACCCCAGCCGCCCTGTACAATACGAAGGAGGCGGAGTAAAAGGCCTGTCCGATATCTATTGCCCCATGTATGCCCGTATCTGGTCGCTCCGGCAATGGGTTAACCAACGGCAGGAACGCCCGATGATTCTTTGCGAATATGCCCATGCCATGGGGAATAGCGTAGGTAACCTGCAGGACTACTGGGATTTGATTTATCAATATGAAAACCTGCAGGGTGGATTTATCTGGGATTGGGTAGACCAGACCTTTGCCATCAAAGATGGAAAAGTAAAAGATATCTGGGGATATGGTGGAGATATGGGTTTTGTAGGAGTTGTAAACGATTCCAATTTCTGTGCAAACGGGCTGGTTGCTGCCGACCGCTCGCTGCATCCGCATATCCATGAAGTAAAAAAAGTGTACCAGTATATGCATTTTGAACCGGTACCCTTCTCCTCCAACCGGATAAAGGTAACTAACCGGCACGATTTTCTCTCTTCCGGTACCTATAACTACCATTGGATGATCAAATCCGAAGGACGAATTGTAGCCGAAGGTGATTTGCCGGTGCCGTCTCTTACCCCGCATACCTCTGTGGAAGTAGAAATCCCTTATGCGCGGATAGAACCACAGCCGGGAGCAGAGTATTTTCTGCATATCCGGGCAACAACAAAAAGTGAGTCTCCACTCGTACCGGCCGGACACGTTGCGGCTACTGCCCAGTGGCAACTCCCTCTTTTTTCTCCGGCTCCGCCTCTCTCTGAACACCCGGGAGTACTATCTTTTAGGGACAACGCTACCGGATTATGCCTGGAAGCAGGAAATATAACCATCCTTTTCTTACGTGAAAACGGAGAAATGACCAGCTATCGTATCAACCAAAAAGAGTATCTTTTAGAAGGATTACGCCCTAATTTCTGGCGTCCGTTGACTGATAATGATATCCCGAACGGCCTTATGTCACGAAGTGGAACATGGGAGTATGCCGGCGAACAGATGAAATTGAAAAATATCACTCATTCCAAACAACAGGACAATAGTATCCGGATCGTTTCCCTGTATGACATGCCGGAGCAGGAATCCCAATGCAGCGTTACCTACACTGTTTACCCGGATGGAAAAGTACATACATTATTCTCCTTTCTTCCCGGTCGTAAACCATTAGGTGAAATACCCCGCCTGGGTATGCGTATGATACTGAAAGGCGAATTCGACAGGATGCAGTGGTTCGGACGTGGCCCTTTCGAAAACTATTGGGACCGGAAAACCGCAGCAGAGATTGATCTCTACGAGGCTACTGTATGGGAACAATTCCACCCCTATCCCAGGGCACAGGAAACCGGCAATAAATGCGATGTCCGTTGGGTATCCTTGAAGAATGATCAGGGTGAAGGAGTGATGATTAAAGCCGGCAAAGAACCTTTACAGATCAGTGCATGGAACTTCCTGCAGGATGATATTCGCTATATCCCTTCTACCATAAAGAACCTGCACGGAGGCAGTATAGAGAAAAAAGATCTGGTATGGCTCAATATTGACCACCTGCAAATGGGAGTAGGAGGAGACAATACCTGGGGTGCGCAAACACATCCGGAATATACCATCACCCCGGTAGCAAGGGAGTATGATTTTTGGATTTGCCCCCACACCAACCC
>JAJQAZ010000033.1 GCA_021203545.1 Tannerellaceae bacterium
TGTTCGGTTGGTTGTTCGGTTGGTTGTTCGGTTGGTTGTTCGGTTGGTTGTTCGGCGTAGCGTCTTCGCTACGTCGTTTTAAAAAGTGAGGCTCCAGCCTCACGTGAAGCAGGAGCTTCACATATTTTAGCGACGTAGCGAGGACGCTACGCCGAACTTATTAAATTATAAAATTATAAACCAACATACTGATATATGTACAAACCAATACATCGAGACACTTACATACTAATACATGTATACACTTACAAGTGTATATACTTTTACAATCTTCAAAACATAAAAAAATGAGTACAGGATACAAGATAGACGATCAGGAGGCTTTACATTATGTTACTTTTCAGGTGGTACATTGGATTGATATCTTTACCAGAAAAGAATACCGGGATATTATTATTGATAGCCTGAACTATTGTCAACAACACAAAGGATTAGAAGTTTATGGGTATGTTATTATGAGTAACCACATCCATTTATTACTAAAAAGTGAAGTTGGATTAATAAGTTCCACATTACGGGATTTAAAAAGCTTTACGACTAAACAGATGTTGCAATTTATGCAAACTGAACAGGAAAGCCGTAGAAAATGGATGCTAAACCTGTTTGCATTTTCGGCAACCTCCCATAAACGAAACCGGCAATATCAGATTTGGATACATGAAAATCATGCGGAAGAAATTTACAGTCTGAAATTTATACGTCAGAAATTAGATTATATCCATAACAATCCGGTTCGTGCAGGAATTGTAGAACATCCGGAAGATTTCCTCTATTTGAGTGCACGAAATTATAGCGGTTTACCGGCGGTATTGGATATTGAACTTTTATATTTAAATGCCGGTTGGAACCGGAGTAGTAATTTTAGGAAATAAGAGGTTATATTGTTTCATCCTCCCGTCGCCATCGTTCGGCGTAGCGTCTTCGCTACGTCGCTAAAAAATTTATGAGCCTCCTGGCTCATGTGAGGCCGGAGACTCACTTCTACCAACGACGTAGCGAAGACGCTACGCCGAACGAAGTATCTTTGCTGCATCGTGCATTTACTTATTTAAGGTAATAAGAATTACGATGTTTTTACCTTTTTCGCCATAAGGAGGTGTCGGACTGGTCTTTAAAGACAGATACAGATTCCATTGTATGAGCATCGAGTGTTATAGTGCTCCACCCTTCCCATCGTTCCACCGTTCGGCGTAGCGTCTTCGCTACGTCGCTAAAAAATTTATGAGCCTCCGGGCTCATGTGAGGCTGGAGCCTCACTTCTACCAACGACGTAGCGAAGACGCTACGCCGAACATTGAACATCGAACATTGAGAACATTGATAAAATTTAGTTTAATCCAAAAACTATATGCTACATAAATTATCCCCGGTTCGTTTAATGTTCATCAAAGAAAATTTATTTCTATCCGGAAAGAAGACTCTACTTTTGTGCGGATTTTCAATGACAGGACCCAATGATATTACTTTATTCACTAAATCATAAACAACATGAAACTATTGAAACTATTTTTCCTACTATTTATTGTATCCCTGATAGGGGTTAGTTGCTCGAAAGACGAACCGGTAGCCGGTAACGAAACCGGTACGGGCGAAATTGTAACCGCCACTTTTGTATTGAGCGAATCTTCGCCGGTACGCTCGGGTGCACAAAGTACAGACCAGGGCGAAGTGTATGAAAGAACAATCAACACTATTGAATTTTATATCTTTCACAAAAATGGAGAGCGCGAAACACATGAGGATGGCTACAAGGCAATTACCATCAAGGAGGGACAAAAACAAACCGAGCACAATTTCCCGGTAATGGCAGGAGAGAAATATTTCTTTGTAGCCGTAAACATGGAGTTGGGAACTCTGAAAAATGTAACAACAATAGATGAACTAAAGAAATATCTTTCCAAAGTAAAACTGGATAACACCAACTCACAGCAAGCAGACGGTAATGGACGTGTTTATTTCCCCATGTCGGGCGAAAGCGAATTGGTAGAGATTACTCCTAACTCTTCCAAAAAGATAACTCTTCCCCTAGAACGGCTTTTCTCTAAGATTGAGGCACCCAGAAAGGCTGCAACAGTGAAAATGAATTTGAGCGATACAAGTCTTAAAAATTTGTTTGGAGAAGGGATCAAAAACGAAGATGTAACCTTTCATTTAGAGGCCTATTGTGTAATAAACGGTTTGAATGATTCGTATGTTTTCAGAAACGACGATAGCTGGGTACTTCCTGAAGGAGTAGAGTACTTCACCACAGACATCGAAAATAATAATGTATACAGTGGTACTGTGGGCGAAGGTGCGAATGAAACAATCTGGCTGAAACCTGCTGCCACAGAGACCTCTGCCACAGAAACCCCGGTCTATGTGTACGAAAATTATCCTGTTGCCAAAGAGCAAAATGGGATGGAAATGTTTGAAGCAAAGACACTATATGCCATGGTTCTGAAAGGCACCTTGTCGGCAAAAGATAAAACCACCTCTACACGTTACTGGAGAATGAACCTGAATACAAAGGGGGGATATAAAATAGACAGAAACGCCAAATATATTTTTACGATCACTCAACTGAATTCCATTGGTACAGAAAATGAAGAGGATAACGACGGTGATGGCGGCTGACTTGTTCCCGGTGAAGGAGAAGCGGCAGTGGAAGTGACATTGGATGTACAGCCCTGGAACGTTTTGGGGATTGACGAAGAAATCTGATAACCGGATACTTATTCCATATTTGCACCGCTCGGCGTAGCTTGGTTTAGGCACAGATTTAATCTGCGCCAGCGAAATGCCAGCGAAAAGTTCGGCGTAGCATCCTCGCCAATGCCATCAACTTAAGAGTTTTTGGTCGGAGGGGAATCGTAGATCGGCCTTAGCCAATTGTAATCCCCGACTAACGAGTATTAGGATCTGTGATCCGACAAACAAATGAATACCCATTAAATAGAGAGTTAGGAATCTGTAAGCGGATTACAAATCCTTATATCCCACA
>JAJQAZ010000025.1 GCA_021203545.1 Tannerellaceae bacterium
CCCTCCGACCAAAAACTCTTAAGTTGATGGCATTGGCGAAGACGCTACGCCGAACAGAGTGTAGAAAGGAGAACAAATAAAAAAGTCTCTGAAGAATTTTCTTCAGAGACTTTTTTATAGAATAGTGTTTATCTATCCGTTCAATCAAAGAACATTAATTTCTTTCAGAACATCATTGGTTGCTTTAACTGCTTTCGCACTTTTAGCAAACAATTCTTTTTCTTCTGCGTTCAGTTCCAGTTCAACGATCTTTTCGATACCGTTTTTACCCAGAATAACAGGAACACCAATACAAATATCAGACTCACCGTATTCGCCTTCAAGAGATACTGAACAGGGAATCATTTTCTTTTGGTTGTGGATGATAGACTCAGCTACCAACGCTCCCGCAGCACCCGGTGCATACCATGCGGAAGTACCTAACAAACCAGTCAGAGTAGCACCACCAACCATAGTTGCTTTTACTACCTCATTCAATTTCTCTGCGCTCAACAATTGGGTTACAGGAATACCTTTGTAGGTAGCCAGACGAGCCAACGGAATCATAGTTGTATCGCCGTGTCCGCCGATAACCATACCTTCCACTTCATTGGCATTACATCCCAAAGCCTGTGACAGGTAATATTTGAAACGTGAACTGTCTAAAGCACCACCCATACCGATGATACGGTTTTTCGGTAAACCTAATGTTTTCAATGCCAGGTAAGTCATTGTATCCATAGGATTAGAGATCACAACAATAATAGCATCCGGAGAATATTTCAGGGCGTTTCCGGCTACTGTTTTTACAATACCGGCATTTACTCCAATCAGCTCTTCGCGGGTCATACCCGGTTTACGGGGAATACCGGAAGTAATAATGATAACATCAGAACCTGCAGTCTGTGCATAATCGTTGGTGCAACCTACCACAGTAGAATCAAAACCAAGCAATTGAGCAGTCTGCATCATATCCATAGCTTTCCCTTCGGATACGCCTTCTTTTACGTCGAGCATTACTACTTCATCAGCTACTTCATTGAATGCAAGTACGTTTGCACAAGTAGCGCCCACGTTACCGGCGCCAACAACTGTTACTTTAGACATAATTATAAGTTTTATATGTGTTACTATAAATAGTTTTCAAAAATCACGAATACAAAGATACAACCTAATTATCAATTGTCAATTGTTAATTGTCAATTATTCCACATACAACACCAACCCCTTGAGGTACTCGCCTTCGGGATGATAAATGTTTACCGGATGATCCGCCGGTTGAGTCAATTGATGAAAAATACGTACCCTTCGTCCGGACTGTGCAGCCGCACTAAACACCGCCAGGCGGAAATTCTCCTTACTCACCACCTGCGAACAGGAAAAAGTAAACAGGATACCTCCCGACTGAATCTTTTCGAAAGCAATCGCATTCAACTTCCGGTATCCCTGCAGGGCATTCCGGAGTACATTTTTATGTTTGGCAAAAGCCGGAGGGTCCAGAATAATCAGATCATAATTATCCCCCATCCGCTCCAGATATTTAAAAGCATCCTCGGCATAAGCCTCGTGGCGGCTATCATCCGGAAAATTCAACTCCACATTCTTCTTTGTAACATGAATTGCTTTGGCCGAACTATCCACCGAATGCACCAACCGGGCACCACCCCTCATCGCATAGAAAGAAAAACCTCCTGTATAGCAAAACATATTCAACACAGCACGGTTCCGCGAATACGTCTCAAGCAGCGAACGGTTATCGCGCTGGTCTACAAAGAAACCGGTCTTTTGGCCCTTTAACCAATCCACATAAAAACGAAGTCCGTTTTCCAGCGCAACATCCTCGGTATGCGAACCTATCAGATAGCCATCTTCATTCCCCAACCCGGCCTTAAAAGGCAAAGTACCTTCGGATTTATAATAAATATTCCGGATCGTATCACTAGCCACTGCCTGTACCGCCCGGGCTATCTCCGCCCGGTACTTATGCATCCCTACCGAATGAGCCTGCATAACAGCCGTAGAACCATACACATCAATAACCAAACCCGGCAAATGATCGCCTTCGCCATGTATCAGACGGTACGTATTATTATCCTCCGCACCTGCCAGCCCTAACGTTTTCCGTAAATCATAAGCTGCCCGGATACGCTTCTCCCAGAAAGAATCATCAATATCCTATTGGTCGAAAGAAAGAATACGAACAGCAATACTGCCAATCTGGTAATGTCCTACTCCCAGAAAACGCCCGTTTACTCCATATACTTCCACTAAATCTCCCTCTTCAGGGTTTCCTTCTGTTTTTTGAATAGCCCCCGAAAATACCCAGGGGTGGAACCGGAGGAGTGATTCCTCTTTTTTTTGGCTTTAATGTAATCCGCCTATAACTCATTTAATCTTCTTTCAATCGATTATATATTTTCAAACAGGCCCACGCATCGAGCGCTGCGTATCTTTTCTGTGCATCCGTCAACACATCAGCTTCCCAGTTCGAGAGTTGCTGCCCTTTCGTAATCCGCTTACCAAACAAGATTGCATAAATCTTTTGCAGGCTTGAATCCTCAATACCATACTCCCTTACCATTTGCTGCAAATCCACAAAATTCTCCAACTGTACATCTGCACTACGACGGATAGCACAAAAGTCATCCCGCAGGGAAAGGCCAATCTTCATATGTTGCCCGCTGGTAAGAAATTCTTTAAGCGACGCAGGAAAACCAACCCGGTTCAGACGAAACAGGAAACAGACTTCTTCTGTAGACAACTGCATAAGAGCCACCTTATAACGCATTCCCTTTTTAAAACTCGGACGTGTTTCCGTATCGAACCCAATCATTGGAAACATCGAAAGATACTGAACAGCTTTATCAGCATCTTTAACCGTATCCACAACAATAATACGTCCCGGAAACTCTTCAATTGATAATTGGGCTATTTCATCTTTCGTTATAGTACTTATATCTGGTATCATTCCTCTTCTCCCATTTCAAAAATTGAGTCATCATTGTATCTTACCGCATGGAGTGCCTTTAAAGCATTTAGTAAACGTTGTCCCCAATACTCTTTAAAATTAGCCGAACAGATCGCGACAGACTCAAGCATTACCTCCTCGAATCCCTGCCGGAAAAGAGACACAAAATTACCTGCGTCCTGATACACATCCGCCAGGTTTTCCGAAACAAAAGCAGCCACCGGAGCATCGCTATACTGCATATCCGGATGAAAAGTTTCCAGATACGTATCGTATTCGCCTAACAATCCAGCAATCTGCGAACGTACGGTTTCATACATATCTTCGGTTACAGTAAATTCGGGAATCGCATCTTCATCAGGTTCCAACTCCGGTAATAAAGAAGCTTTGAGATATAACAACGGCAACAATTTGGTCGCTTTATCTACAAAATCAAACAACGATAGCTGACCCACCGTCTCCATAAATGTACAGTACTCCAAAGCAACTGTTACAAATTCCAGTGTATTCCGGTCGTATAGAGGATTATTTTCTTGTTCCATGTCACTATACTATAAAATGCATGCTGCAAAAGTAGCAAATATATTCTTACAATAAAGTATCTGTTTTCTCTTTCCGGTATGTAAAATGGCTCTTTAACAAAACAATTACAGGATAATTTTGTTTTTTTAATGAAGACCGGAATAATATCGGTTCCGATAAGATTTCAAAAAATAGCGTGATCCCGAGGGATCATGTTATAAGCTTCCGGCTAAATCATTTTGTCTGGACAACGAGCCCATCCTCCCTAACCGGAGGATGGGCTCAATTAATTTGATAGAGTATAAAAAGGAAGAAGTTCTCTTAGGACTGTAGTTTTATCCGTAGCAAATATATAAGTAAATTGTTAGATTAAAAAAATGTTTTGAAACATGCTTCGCCTACCATACTAAATACATCACCAAGTTGTTTTGAGTCCTGCAAGGACGGTATATCCTAGCCCAGTACGAAGTGCTGGGTAGAGGCATATCTCCATTTTTATGAGTCCTGAAGGGACGGCATAAATTAGGGTTTATTATTTCGGCACTATTTTATTATGCCGTGCTTACAGCACTCCTGATTCTCGTTTTGTATTTCTACCCGGCACTACGTACCGGGCTAGGTTATACCGTCCTTTCAGGACTATAAAAACAACATTTGTGATTATCACAGTCCTAAGAGGACTAAAACAAAAGCGGCAACTATATAAAAATTCATCTTTTCTCAGAACACTTTATAATATCATATTATAAATGAAAAACCTGGATTTATCTAACTTCAATCAGTTCTATACACGCTATTACAAAAGGAGCTTTCTTTTTGCCAAATCGTATGTACATAATGATATGGTAGCCGAGGATATTGCATCCGAAGCACTGATCAAACTATGGGAAATGGTTAAAACAAAAGAAATAGAAAATCCGCAAACAATTTTATATATAATACTAAAACATAAAGCCCTGGACTATCTGAAACAGGAAGTAATCAAAGAAAATGTATTACATAACCTCAGCGACTATGGCAAACGGGAGTTAGAAATCCGGATTTCGACTCTCGAAGCCACCAATCCGGAAAAAATATTTGCCAGAGATATCCTCCAGATCATTCAGGCAACCATTTCGCAGCTACCGGAACAAACACAACAAATATTTAAAATGAGCCGCTTTAAAAACCTCTCAAAAAAAGAAATTGCAGATAACTTCCAGATCAGTGTAAAAGGAGTGGAATACCATCTATCCAAAGCAGTTGTATGCCTGAGAGAAAATTTAAAAGACTACTTTTCATTCATACCGCCAGCCCTTTTTATTCTTTTTAACATTTACTAAACTAGGAGTTCATTCCTAAGAATCGTTTTATTAATAGAACAGAAAATAAAACTGTTTGCTTTAAACTAATAATTCCATGAATAACGACCTGTTACAAAAATATATCGAAGGAAATGCCACCCGGCAGGAAAAAGAAGAAATAGCCCAATGGCTGGATGCTTCTCCTGAGCACATGGATGAATACCTATTGATGCGAAATATTTACGAAGTTACTCTATGGAATAATACAGATCATACCACTCTCTCAAAAAACAAATCCTATCATATAATAAAGAAAGTAGCCTGGGAACTAACCAAAATCGCAGCCGTCTTTCTGATAGCCATGGGTTGTTTCCGGTTTTTAGGTTCTACAGACAAACAGGAAAATCCTCTCTTCGGGATGCAAACTGTATATGTACCCGAAGGACAACGCGCCGAACTCCTATTGGCCGACGGAACCAAAGTATGGCTGAATGCAAAATCAAGTCTGACTTTTCCTGAACAATTCAGTAACGACAAACGGCTCGTTCAATTAAACGGAGAAGCGTATTTCGACGTAGTCCGCGACGAAACAAAAAAATTCATTGTACAAACAGACGGATACCTGATTAATGTATTAGGTACCGAATTCAACGTAAACGCTTACCACAATACCGGACGTTTTGAAACCGCCCTTATCAGGGGCTCTGTAGAAGTAGCGTCGGAACGGACCAACGAGAAAAGAATTCTCGCCCCCAACACAAAAATATACGCTGCGAACAACCAATTGGTAGTAACCGGACTATCCAATCTGGATGAATTCTTATGGACAAAAGGCATTATGTCTTTTGATAATGAACAGGTAAAAAACATTTTCAACAAACTGGAACTTTATTATGATGTTAAAATCGAAGTAGCGAATAATGAAATTCTGGAACATCCCTATACGGGTAAATTCTGGACAAAAGACGGGATTGAACATGTCTTAAAAGTACTACAGTTACGTCATAATTTTAAATACAAAAAAGATAACATGAATAACATCCTGATTTATTAATTCAGCGGTTATCATTCCAAAAAGCAATCCATTTTTACAATACAAAATAGTTCTGTTAACTTCTAAATCAGATTTGCCTATGGTATAAAGTTTTTTAATAAAAAAAACCGGAAAGAGGTAACGACTCTTCCCGGCTAAAAGTCAATACATGACAAGATTCTCAATCAATTAGTATTAACTTTATTTACATCACAAATGTATGAAAATAAAATTAGCAAAGAAAAACACAACATCATTTAAGCCGCTTTTTAAGAGGAAAATAGATGTATTCAGAAGATTCACACTCATACTGGTCCTATTCTCCATAGCCGGTTTTACCGCAGGTGCAGTTTCAGCACAAAACTCAAAAGTAAATATCAACGCCAGAAACATCGGCTTAAAAGATGTACTGGGCGAAATCGAAAAACAAACCGATTACCTCTTTATTTACAATCCGACAGAAGTAAATCTGAATGCTAAAACATCGCTGAATATCCAAAACAAAGATGTTCCCGAAGTACTAAATACAGTATTCAATAAAACCGGTATCAGCTATCGCGTGGAAGGCAACAGCATTATGCTGGTAAAAGCAGCAGACCAGGACCAGAAAGTGATAACCGGAACAATTGTGGATGAAATAGGCGAACCCCTGATCGGTGCCACAGTTATGATCAAAGGCACCACCCAGGGTACCATCACAGACCTCGACGGAAACTATTCGCTAAATGCTGCCAAAGGCGACATCCTCGAAATTGCTTACTTAGGCTATAATTCACAAAGCATCACAGTAGGCGACCAGAATGTCTATAATTTTCAGATGGCGCTCGAAACACAGGAACTGGGAGCTGTAGTAGTTACGGCATTAGGTATTAAACGCTCTGAAAAAGCCCTGAGTTACAATGTACAACAAGTAGGGCAGGAAGAACTCACCCGCGTAAAAGATGCCAACTTTATCAACTCACTTTCCGGTAAAGTAGCAGGGGTTACTATCAACGCCAGCTCTTCCGGAGTAGGGGGAGCCAGTAAAGTAGTCATGCGTGGGGTAAAAAGTATCGGCCAATCCAGTAATGCACTTTACGTAATCGACGGCGTACCCATGTTTAACCTGGGAGGCGAAGGCGACACCGAATTCGGATCGTCCGGAACAACAGAAGCCATTGCCGACATCAACCCCGAAGACATCGAATCGTTATCCGTACTCATAGGTGCCGCCGCTGCCGCTTTGTATGGTAACAATGCAGCCAACGGAGTAGTATTGATCACAACCAAAAAGGGAAAAGCCGGACAAACAAACATTACTTTCTCCCAAAACACAGACTTCCTTCGTCCGCTGGTAATGCCGCAATTCCAGAACCGCTACGGAACAGGCAGCCTACTGACCCCCAACGTAGCCGTATCCGATAAAAGCTGGGGAAACTTATTAAACGCTTCCAATTATATGGGATACTCACCCAAAGACGACTATCTGAATACCGGAGTGGTAGCAACCGAAACAGTTACCTTTTCAACAGGTACCGACCGCAATCAGACCTATGCGTCTTTCGGAGCAGTAGATTCTAAAGGGATGATCCCAAACAACAAATATTCCCGCTATAACTTCACATTCCGGAATACAACATCGTTTCTAAACGATAAAATGACCCTGGATGTAGGGGCGAATTACATCAAACAGGAAGACCGCAACATGACCAACCAGGGTATTTACCAAAACCCGTTGGTATCGGCCTACCTCTACCCCCGGGGAGATGACTGGGAAAACACAAAAATGTATGAATACTACAGTACCGAACGGAGAATATCCATACAAAACTGGCCACAGGGAATCAACGAATATGTAGGCCAGAATCCGTACTGGACCAACTACCGGAACCTGCGTACAAACAACAAAGACCGGTACATGCTGAACGCCAGCCTGAATTACCAGATCCTCGACTGGTTAAGTGTTTCCGGACGTGTACGGGTAGATAACTCAGAGACCAATTTTGAAGAAAAACTATATGCAAGTACCAACACCACATTAACCGGTGGTTCTGAAAATGGTTTATACAGCACAAAAAAAATCTCTGACCAACAAACCTATGCCGACCTGCTTGTAAACATCAACAAAGGATTTGCGGAATACTTCACCTTCCAGGGTAATATCGGTACCTCCTACTCGGATATGAGACAAAACTATGTATCTGTAGGCGGACCATTAATTGATACGGAAGACCAAAGCGCCATTCCCAATAAATTCACCCTCGAACAAATTGACAGGGAAAAAATCGGCGTTTCAAGAAGCGGATACGTAGAACAGACCCAATCCTTATTCGCAAGTACCGAATTTGGTTACAAAGGTGCCTACTATCTTACATTGACCGGACGTTTCGACTGGCCTTCGCAATTGGCGGGCGAATACTCAAACACCACCTTCTTCTTCTATCCTTCTGTAGGTACCTCTTTGATCCTTTCGGAAATATTCACCTTACCGGAACAAATCAACTATTTAAAAGTAAGGGCATCATTCGCATCCGTAGGGATCCCTATACCCAGGGGATTGGCTCATTTAAGTTACGTATGGGACAGCAGCACCAACCAATATTCGCAGCCAGACCATTACCCGATTGTAGAACTCAAACCGGAACGAACCAACTCGTGGGAAGTAGGTCTGACAGCCCGTGTGTTCAGAAACTTCAATCTGGATATCAGTTTATACGACTCCAAAACATTCAACCAGACATTCAATCCCCCCCGTTATCGGTTTCATCAGGATACAAAAACATCTATGTACAGACCGGTAAAATACAAAACCGTGGGTTAGAACTCTCTTTAGGATACGACAATTCATGGAACAACTTCCGCTGGGGGTCTACATACACACTTAGTATAAACAGAAACAAAGTAGTAGAATTATTAAAAGACTACAGAAACCCCATAACAGGAGATATTGAAAACCTGGACCAGTTTGAGATCGGCGGTCTGGCCAATACCAAATTCATCATCAAAGAAGGCGGCACGCTGGGCGACCTTTATTCGTTATACGACCTGAAACGGGACCCCAACGGATATATCTATGTGGACCCTGACGGTAATCTCACCGCCGAAAGAGCCGAAGAGCCCATCAAACTGGGTACCGTATTCCCCAAAGCCAATATGTCATGGCGCAACGACTTCTCCTGGAAAAACTTCAATGTAGGAGTCATGTTCTCTGCCCGTCTGGGAGGCATCGTATACTCCGCGACCCAGGCAGTAATGGACCGTTACGGAGTTTCCGAAGCCTCTGCCGCGGCACGCGACAACGGAGGAGTCATGATAAACGGGGGCGACCTGGTAAATGCACAAACATGGTACGAAACAGTAGGACAAAGTGCCGGTATAGCCCAATACTATACGTATAGTGCCACCAACGTACGTTTACAGGAAGCCAGCATCGGCTATACCTTTACCAAAAAACAATTGTGGGGGGATCTGCGATGCAACCGTCTCGCTGGTAGGGCGTAATCTGTGGATGATCTACAACAAAGCTCCTTTCGATCCGGAAGCGGTAGCCACCACCGGCAACTACTACCAGGGAATCGACTACTTTATGATGCCCAATACAAGAAACATTGGATTTAATGTGAGTGTAAGATTTTAATAGCAATAAGACAATCATATGAAAATATATAAATCAATCATATATATACTATTTCTGGGTGCGTTAATCACAACTACCGGCTGCCTTGATAAATACGAAGAGTACAACCGGGACCAATCAGGAGCTACGCAGGAAGAAATGGAAAGGGGTGGCTACATCATACGAAGCTACATAATGAGTATGCAAAGTTGGGTAATTCCGGCCGATGCCAATGCCAACCAATTTATCGAATATCTGTTAGGAGGATCATACGGAGGCTACCTGGCCGACTCCAATGACGGATTCAATAACCGTAATTTTGCCACCTATGGCCCGGAAGAGCACTGGATACAGGTAGCATTCAATGATGTTATTTCCAACATCATGACCAACTACACCGCCATCTATGCGGCAACAGACGACCCGGTTATCCTGGCTGTGGCAGATATTATCAAAGTAATGGCTTTATCCCGTGTCACTGATATTTACGGGCCCATTCCTTACTCTCAGATCGGAGTAGACGGGAAAACATCTGCCCCTTACGATTCGCAGGAAGAAGTATATACACATATGTTTAACGAACTGGACGAAGCAATCGAAACCCTGACCGAACGCCGGGCAGACAACTTCAGTTCCAAAGCAGACCGCGTATATAACGGAAACGTAGAGAAATGGATCAAACTGGCCAACTCCCTGAAATTACGGATGGCCATGCGCATCGTAAATGCAAACCCTTCACTGGCACAAACCAAAGCCCAGGAAGCGGCCCTGCACGAAGTAGGAACCTTATCGTCCAATGAGGATAACGCATTTATGAGCATTGCCAACACCAATCCATTCCGTACCGTTATGTACGAATACAACGACGGTGATACCCGTATCGGAGCAGATATTACCTCCTACATGAACGGATACAACGACCCCCGCCGGGCACACTATTTTACAGAATCTACCTTCGCGGATTTTGCAAACGGGTATTATGGTATACGTTCCGGAATCACAATCCCCTCCTCTCCTACAATCAAACAATACAGCAACATGCTGGTAGACACAAAATCACCCCTTATGTGGATGAATGCTGCCGAACCGGCCTTCCTGAAAGCAGAAGGAGCCTTACGGGGATGGAACATGGGCGCACCCGAAATTCCTGACGGAGCTACAGTATCCTCACAGGCAGAAGGATTTTACAACATGGGAATCCGTCTCTCGTTCGAACAATGGGGAGCATCCGGTGCCGGCGACTATTTACAAAACGACACCAGCACGCCGGAATTATACAGAGACCCGACCGGATACGCCTCTTATACGGGAGGAACCAGCACCATCACCATTAAATGGGACGAAACAGCTACTACCGAAAGAAACCTGGAACGCATCATCACCCAGAAATGGATTGCAAACTTCCCGCTGGGGATCGAAGCCTGGAGCGAATTCCGCCGTACCGGCTACCCGCAACTTATGAAAGTAGCCGTCAACAACAGTGGCGGAATAGTAGATACAGACAGAATGGCAAGAAGACTCCCCTATCCGCAGGAAGAGTACACCGAAAACAATACAAATGTGACAACGGCAGTCAGCCAATATCTGTTGGGACCTGATAATATGGCTACAGATGTTTGGTGGGCAAGAAGATAAACATAAAAAAGAGTAAGGTATGAAAAATCAATTAATAAATAAAGCGATTCTATCCATCACCTGTTTCATAGGAGGATTACTCTGTGTAGCCTGTAGTGATTGGACAGATGTGGAATCTATCAAACTGACAGAGCCCAATATAAAAGACCAGAATCCGGGATTGTATGCCGGATACCTGGAAAACCTGCGGAACTATAGAAAATCAGACCATTACATCGTATATGCCTGGTTTGATAACAGCGAAAAAGTTCCTTTCAGCCGCGGACAGCACATCAGCCAGGTTCCCGATAGCCTGGATGTAATAGCCCTGATGTATCCCGATAATCTGGCAGACTGTGAACTGGACGAAATGAACTCTCTCCGGCAGGAAAAAGCAATGGAGATCATTTATACAGTCAGTTACGATGCCATAAAGTCCGTACATACAAACTTAGTAACCCTATACGAGAACGATGACAAAGGAGTCGTAGCGGAACCCAAAGACTGGATCTCATTCATGACCGATTCGGTAAATCATGCTCTCTCACTGCTTGATACCTATGGATACGACGGAATTTGCATCAGCTATGCAGGTAAAAGTACCATTCACATGACGGAGGAAGAGGCAGAGGAATATACAACAGCCCAAAATGCATTTTTTAGCTTAGTAAATAATGTAGTAGGCAAACAAACAGGTAAAAGAATTGTATTTGAAGGAAAAACACAATACCTGGCCGACAAAACATTCCTCCAGTCCTGTACCCATATTATTATACCCACACTGGATGTTAGCAGCAGGGATGCATTGACTTACAACCTAATCACAGCAAACGTAGCCGGAGTACCTTCGGACAGGTTTATCGTTACAGCGCAAACCACCTCGCTGGAGGGAGGAAGTATAGGATACTGGTCCGACGGTTCGCTGGCACTTTACAGCACTGCCTCCTGGGTCATGGCTGCCCACACAGGCTTTACCGTAGCCGGGTTAGGTATCTATAATGTAAATACTGAATACTTCAATAGTGATTACATAGTAATCAAAGAAACGATTGGTATTATGAACCCCTCATTAAAAAAATAAACAACTATGAAACGCTATAATATATACATATTCTTACTTCTGGCTCTATCCGTACTGTTCAACGGATGCCGGAATGATGAGTCATTCGATAACAAAGCATTTATTGAGGCAGGTGATAAAGTTAGTAATGTGTTGGTTTACATGGATACGGAAGAAGACCAGCGGGACCTGCAGGTATCCATTGCCCAGCCGGAAGATTATGAGGTTGTAATCACTTACAAAGCTGATCCCTCTCTTCTGAATACATACAATGAAGCCTATTACGATAATGCGATCATCCTGCCTGCCGGTTTTTATGAATTTCCCGAACCACGGGTAACCATTCCTGCCGGAAGTGTACAATCCAACTCCACAACAATCTATTTTATCAATTTACAGGAGTTAGACAGGGATTTAACCTACGTACTTCCGGTAACTATCGCTGATGCAAATATTGATGTGCTGGCAAGTGCCCGGACCTCTTATTTCATATTCAGGGGAGCAGCCCTCATCAACGTGGTGGCGGATATTGAAGAAAACTATCTGCACATCGACCGCTGGGCAACACCGGAACCGCCCACGAATATGCAACAGGTAACCCTGGAAGCCCTGTTCCGAGCACGGGATTTTGACCGTATGATCAGTACGGTAATGGGTATTGAAGGACTTTTCCTGATCCGTATCGGTGACTCCGGTTTCCCGGCAAACCAGATACAGATTGCAAACAGTGATAAAAACTTTCCGGATGCAGATTCCAATAAAGGATTACCCACCAACGAATGGATCCATGTAGGTTTAACATACGATTCGGCGACAGGCGACTCCAAACTATATGTTAACGGTATTCTGCAGGGAGAAGCCACCCTAAATCTGGGAGAACTTACGCTGGCGGTAGACGGTACAGACGGCTTCTACATCGGACGTTCTTATTCGGACGACCGTTACCTGGCCGGTGACATCTGCGAATGCCGTATCTGGAATGTAGTTCGTACCAAAGAACAACTGGAGGAAAACGTTTACATGGTTGATCCGGCTTCTGACGGCCTGGTGGCATACTGGAAATGCGATGAAGGAGTTGGAAACGTAGTAAAAGACCATACCGGTAATGGAAACGATCTGCGATCAAAAGACGGAGTAGACCTTCAGTGGACTCCTGTTACATTACCCGGAAAAGATAAATAATAGTTTTTTATTCAAATTAAAAAGCAAAATTTATGAAAGAGTTAAACACAAAGAAAATAAACATACTTGCCGGACTGCTACTTATATGCGGAGGACTTTTTATAAGTTGCGACGACGATATAAGTGTGGGTAGTCAGATCGACGAAGACAATTATACTCCCGTCAGCGACCAACTGGCATTTGTAATGAACGGACAGGGCAGAAAACAGACTACCAGTATTGAATTCAGGGAAGAAGGAAGTACAGAACTCTACCTGTCTATCCCCAATAATACAAGCGAAAACGGTTCTGTGCGCTTCACCTATAACAAAAGCGTTCTGGATGCTTACAACAGTGCCAATCAGTCATAATATGCCGCATTCCCCGAAAACTTAGTAACATTCGGAGAAAATGGCGTAGCCACGCTATCCGCCGGAAGCATTAAATCCAACGGGGTAACCGTACACTTCAAATCAGGCGAATCATTGGTACCCAATACAACTTATGTCATTCCGGTAGCAACCGAAGTGACATCAGGAGACCTGAAATTATCTGAAGATCAAAGTAACTTTCTGATCTTCCTGAAAGATTTCACAAATATTCCGGATCTCAACAAAGCAACCGGTATTAAGATTATCAGTTGTATGGAAGTAAATGGTACAAATCCACTCAATAACCTTTGTTTTACATTGGAAAGTACCGGACAATATCTCATTGACGTAGTAGTTCTTTTTTCTGCAAACGTAAATTACAATACAGAGGAAGGAAAAGTATATGTTCATTTTAATGAGAACGTACAACACATTCTGGACAACCGCGAAAAATACATTGTTCCTTTACAGGCACGAGGCATGAAAGTGTTACTCGGACTGTTGGATAACCACGACCGGGCGTCAATTGCGAACCTGGCAGATGATACAGCTAAAGAGTTTGCCAAGGATGTAAAAATCATCTGTGATACCTATCAACTGGATGGTGTATTCCTGGATGAAGAATATTCTGCCCCCATTGAACCGGCTCCACCCGGTTTCGTCGAACCCTCCAGAAATGCTGCAGCCCGCTTTGCTTACGAACTCAAACGGGCTATGCCTGACAAATTAAATTATATATTTGCTTTTAGTTTGTTAAGTAGTTTCCCGGATGCAGTAGACGGTGTATACGCAGGTGACTTTGTAGATTGCGCAGTTAGTAATTATAGTTCACGTTTTTCTGATTCAACCGGCAACTTCCCCGGATTAGATAAAGACAGGATGTCTGTAGTATCCCAGGAATTCGCCTGGAATTATTACTATCCGTCTTTACTTACCCGTGTACGGGAAGGATATGGTTTCAACATGATATTTGCACTGGATCCTTTCCGGGATAATTTTGAAGCCAGACAAATGCCGGCATTCCAGAACATAGCTCAATATCTTTTTGATGATAATATTGTTTACGATGAAAAGCCTTATAAAAAAGACTGGTAAACATCCCGTATTATAAACAAAAGGCGGTTTCAGATTTTGAAACCGCCTTTCTTATTTTTAGATTACTCTTTTGAATGCTTACGGCTGCTTACCGATATAAGCCAGGATACCACCGTCTACATACAATACATGACCATTTACAAAATTAGAAGCATCCGAAGCAAGGAATACCGCCGGACCTGCCAGATCTTCAGGAGTACCCCAACGGGCAGCCGGAGTTTTAGCGATAATAAACGAGTTAAACGGATGACCCTCCTCGCGTAAAGGAGCCGTTTGCGGAGTCGCAATATAACCCGGGCCTAAACCATTACACTGGATATTATATTCGCCGTATTCAGAAGCAATATTACGGGTCAGCATCTTCAAACCACCCTTAGCAGCAGCATAAGCCGAAACCGTTTCGCGCCCCAGTTCGCTCATCATCGAACAAATATTAATAATCTTTCCATGACCCTTCTTAATCATTGACGGAATAACCGCTTTAGCCACAATAAACGGAGCATTCAAATCCACATCAATCACCTGTCGGAAATCGGCAGCAGACATTTCAACCATAGGAATACGCTTAATAATACCGGCATTGTTTACCAGGATATCCACAACACCTACCTCCTGCTCAATCTGTGCAACCATCGCATTTACCTGCTCTTCATTGGTTACATCGCACACATATCCATGCGCATGAATACCTGCCGCTTGATAGGCATCCAGTCCTTTATCCACAAACTCCTGCTTAAGGTCATTAAAGACAATTGTAGCTCCGGCGTTTGCTAAAGCCGAAGCGATTGCAAAACCAATACCGTAAGATGCTCCTGTAACCAGGGCAACTTTACCATTTAATGAGAAATTCACCATTGTTTTTTCAATTTTAATTTATGTAAGTACTTAACTATACGAATAAAAAAGGGTTTGTACCTACTTAGATACGTTTACATACAACTGCAAAATAAATAAATATTTAAGAATATCCCGCAATACCGGATAAGTTTATTTATAAAAAGAAACTCTATATTTGCAATATGTTCAACAAATAAAAAATAAAATTATGGAAATGAACCTTTGCCAGAGTTGCGGTATGCCGCTACAAACCGAAGAACAATCCGGTACCAATAAGGACAATAGTAAAAATACAGAGTATTGCATCTATTGCTTTAAAGACGGACGATTCGCACAGGATGTAACCATGGACGAAATGATTGATCACTGCCTGCAATACCTGAACGAATTTAATCAGGATAGTGAAATAAAATACACTCCGGAAGAAGCACGTGCACAAATGAAACAATTCTTTCCACAGTTAAAACGCTGGAAACAATGAGCATCCGCAAATACAACGAAACGAATGTAACCCGTCTGAACGATACCACTGAAAGACGGGTCATTCATACAAACAACCTGTTAACTGCGATCGTAGACTTCACAGGTGGACCAGCCGGCGAGCCGGACCCGTTCCACTCCCACCCCCACGAACAAACCTGCTACATCGCATCCGGCGAAGTACTGTTTTTCATCGGAGACGAGAAACCCGTTCATGTAAAAACAGGGGATCTGATAGCTATTCCGGGAGGTATCCCCCATACCATTCAGCTACTAACCCCAACAGCCCGGTTAATAGACAGCTTCAATCCGGTACGAAAAGACTTTATTTAACCGGAAAGAAATAAACACACTCGTAGATCAGGCCCGCTGAATAAGCCCCAAAAAACCCAGCGGCTCTGTAAAAAAATACAGCGGTTTTGAAAAAAAGTCCAGCGGGAACGAAAAAAAGTCCAGCGGAAAATTTTCCCCTGTGTTCTTTTGCCTAACTGACCACTCTCTATACACATCTTTTACAGGCCGTATGCCTATGGTTAGTTAGACCCCGGCTGCGCTCTAACGTTTATACATATCTTTTTTTATGTGTTTTTCGCCCTTGAAAAGGGCACCTTAGTTCAGCCCACGGCAGAATGAGCGTAGCGAATGCCACCGTGGGATCAGACAGCAGATCCGATCTGCGCCCTGAAGGGGCAACTCTATACTTATTACTCAATTATGAGGACAGAAATAAATTTATAGCTGTTTTTAACCGGGCCTTCAGCCCGAATAAATGGGGTATATGCTAACCCACGGTGGCATTCGCTACGCTCATTCTGCCGTGGGCTGGACTAAACTGCCCCTTATCAGGGGCGGAAACCAGTCGCGTGGGGATTACAAATACTTAAACATAAAAAAGATATATATACTTATTTGTAAGTCCGAAGGGATTGCAATCTAAAAAGAAATGTACAGAAATACCCGGAGGTTCGCTGCGCTCAACTTTTAGTTATAATTCGGGTGTAAATAAAAAAAACGGAAAAAAGTCATTGTATTCGTGCAGAAAAGTCATGAAGAGTGAGGGTAAAAAGTCATTGTATGTGGGGGTAAAAAGTCATGGAGATCGAAATAAAAAGTCATGGAGATTGTAATCCGGAGAAAGAAAAAAGCCATCTGAATATTCAGACAGCTTTCCTTTTTTAGTTGCGGAGGCAAGACTCGAACTTACGACCTTTGGGTTATGAGCCCAACGAGCTACCACTGCTCCACTCCGCGATATAGTTGTAATTTGATTACGGGTGCAAAGGTAAGAAATATTGCTGTAAATGCAAATAAAAAGTAGGGAATATTACAAAGTAGTTACAGGAATATCCCTACCCCTGTAACTACAAAACACCTTCTACTACTTAATTTCAATCTTTTTCTTTTTGTCTTCCAATGCTTTATCCAACTTCGGAAGAGAAATATTCAACACACCATTTTCCTGTTTGGCTTCAATTTTTTCTGTATCAATATTTTCCGGAATCGTAAAACTACGGAAAAATGTAGAAGAAGAAAACTCCTGGTGCAATACCTTCTCGCCATCTTTCTCTTCATTATTAGTCTCTTTCTTCGCTGAAATAGTCAGGACATTTTTATCAATATCCACATGGATATCACCCTTATCATAACCCGGAACAGAAACTTCCAGATTAAACTCTTTATCATTCTCCTTTACGTTCACAGCCGGCAAATCATTTTCCATATTGAAAAAATCAACTCCGGGAAAACGTCCGAAAAGCCCTGGGAACATCCCCCGGTCCCGGTCTCTGTCATGTCTTTTCATTAATCCGCTCATAATCTACTCCTTTCGTTTTTATAATTAAATTTAGAATGTGTTATATAACCCATTCCCTGACAAAGAAGTTTATTAAAAACGGTTAGAAAAGATTTTAGTTTAAAAAAAGAGGCTGATTCATTTTTATTGAACCAGCCTCTTTATTATTTTGAGAGTAATTTATTAATCCCAGTCTTCTTCCCAGCCTGTAAATCTATAACCAGAAACGGTAAAGGTTTCACCCGGATATAATGAGTTTGTAAATGTAAACTCAATTTTATCCGCTTTACCGCCTGAAGGAGTATTTGCTCCCTGTAAAGTTATTTTACCATTTGTAATAGTTACAGTCGCATTGGAAGTGGCCACATTTCCGGTTAAATTTTCCAGATTAGTACCGGAGAAAGTAAGATCTCCCAGGTTACAGTTTGCTTTCACAGTCATATTATATGCACCTGCCGTACGTCCACTGATCCTTACCCACATTTTATCTGTATCCTCATTCGCCGTGTTGTAAGTGTTTAACTCTATTTTTCCACCTAACAGGTCAGTTCCGCTTTGATCCGTAACATTTACCACCCATTCTCCACTCATCGGATAAATAGACGAATATTCTGTTTCATAATCCCCGTATGTTTCGCAGGAGTTAAATGAAACAAAGGCCAGTAAGGCTACTATTATATTTATAATTTTCTTCATATATCGATTTTTTATTGTGTAACACATGAATATTATTTATGCCACCACTGTTTTGTCTGTATAGATACAACCGCAGGTGTGTTACTGTTATTATCTGATGATTCTTTCGGATATAACATTCTGCGTGGGAATTCACCATCAGGTAATACAGAGTTGTAACAAGGTGTTAATTCTCCCCACACATAACCGGGTTCGTCAACATATTCACTACTCAATGCAGGAATACCTGTTCTGTTGATATCACACCACGCATCCCATGCCTGGCACCGGGTTGCGGCAATCCATTTCTGGGTAAGGATAGAAGTTAACATACTTTCTGTAGTAGCAGAATCAAATTCGTAGACTCCACCCACCGCAATGAAAGAGGATGCATCCAGCCCCCAACGGGAAAAAGCCAGCGTTACTCCGTTGTTATAATTTTCTTCTGCTGCATTTGCATTACCCAAACGTGCGTAGGCTTCTGCTTTAAGGAATGCAACTTCAGCAGCCGACATAAAATACACCGCATCTGTAGGCGATAATGTTGCAACTGATATGGAACCACTGGGCACAGCCTGAGAACTTGGGCGGTAACCATAATCCAGTCCGGTAATATCTCCGGAATTATTCGGATCGTAGAATACTTCTGCACGTGGGTCATCAAAATTTAGCAGAAACTCAGACAAAGTATTACAGGCACGCAGGTTGACAGTTGAATTCAATTTACGGCGATCGTTTTCATACAGAGGGTTTAAACCGTTTTCTGCATCAACAAAAACATCCATTTTTGCATCTACTGTAAGGAAATCATTTTCAGTAAGTAGTGTCTGAATGGCTGTTTTATTTGCTTCAAAATCTCTCATTAATAATTTCAACTTCAAACTTTTTGCAAAAGCAACCCATTTTGACATATCATTTCCGGTTGCAGTTCCAAAGAGGAAATCCTCTTTTAGAATGGTAGGCTGATCATCACCGTCGTATACATCTTCTTTGGCAATAACTTCATCCAGCATAGCGATAAGACCTGGATATACAACCGTTTTACTATCATCGTATTTGGGATTGTAAATGCCTTCATTTCCTTTTAATGCTTCAGTAAAAGGAATGGAACCATACGTATCAACCAACATATGATAATTAAAAACAGTCATAACTTTGGCAATAGCCCAGTAATTCCATTGATTGTTCTCTTCTGCGGTTTTTATTACCAAATTAAGATCCGGTAATGAAACTGTATAAGGAGTACGCCACATGCGAACTTCCGAAGAGTTAGAGACATTATAAAAACAAAGAGTATTATACTGGTTTGAAGTATGCCCCTGTGTATAATGCTGGCTCCATAAACTTCCGATTAACTGATACTGTGCTCCCAGGGCGGCCGCGGTTCCGGCAATACCGGACGGCAACAAAGTGGTAACATCTGTAACAGTCGGATAGTTGGGATTATCATTAATGTCGAGGTAATCATTACAAGCTGTAAAGGCAAGTAATTCCAGACTCACTAATCCTGTAGAAAATATTTTTAATGCTTTCATATTTCTAGAATTTCAATTTACTTAAAATGTAACTTTTACTCCACCGCCGAAAGTACGGACAGAAGGTGCAGTTGCAAATTCTCCAAGTTCCGAATTAATATCATTACCATAGTTGGTAGTTTCCGGATCTACATAATTGTTTGATTTGGGGGTCCACATAAACAGATTGCGACCGATAAGGCTTAATTGCAATCCTTCAACAGGAGTATTCCTTAATAACTTCCGGGGGAAATTGCAAGAGAATGTCAGTTCTCTTAATTTCACGTAATCTTTTTTCAATACAAAATTTCTATACTGATCATAATTACTTCCATTATTGTAATACTCTGTAACCATTTCAGTTGTAACCGGAATATTATTTTCTACATATTGACCATTTACTTCTCTTACTGAGTTTGGTATAACAAAGGACTGACGATCATTATATACAGTAGGAGTAGCATTACCCACAAAAGTTAACAACTGAGAAGTGTAAGAATAGAAGTAACCACCTTTTCTCCAGTCCAGAACGGCTCCCAATGTAAATCCTTTATAAGAAAATTTTGTATTGAAGCCCATCAGGAAATCCGGAGTAGAACTTCCCAGAATATCTTTTTCACTGGATGACATTTGTGGCAGACCCGAATTGTTTACAACCACTTTCCCATCTTCTGTTTTTAATGTAGCAGGTACTTTGAAGATACCTAACGGCTCACCTACCTGTGCAACGAAATCTACCTGATAAGCACTATTAATCACATATTCATCAATGTCATCCCATAGTTTTTTTACTTCGTTCCAGCTTTTTGTAAAAGTCATTCCTGCTTCCCATTCAAAATCGGTGGTACGTACAGGTACAACACTTGCAGCCAGCTCTATTCCCCGTTCTGATATTTCACCAATATTACGGGTAAACTGTGTATAACGGGTTTCAGGAGCCAATGCCGATGCAATGATCTGATCTTTGGTTAGTTTATTATAATAAGCCACATCCACATTCAGGCGGTGGTTAAACCAGTTAGTAGTTAAACCGATTTCCCATTCCGTTGTAATCTCCGGTTTCAGATCGGTATTATGCAAACGGTTGTATTCTGTTAACCCCATGACTCCATTCAAAGGTAAATACAAATCTCCAAAGCCTAATACGATCTGGGTGGGCTGATAATATGCCGAAGTACGGTATACAGGAGCATCATTACCGGTTTTACCCCATGCACCTCTGATTTTAAGGAAACTTAGGTAGTCTGATTTCAAATCTTCAAACAGGTCGGTAAGAATTAATGAAGTGTTCACACCACCATAAAAAAAGCTGTTTTTACCTTTGGGTAACGTAGAAGACCAGTCGTTACGTGCCGACAGGTTTACATACCAGAAGTTTTTATACCCAAATTCGGCCTGTGCAAACAAACCTACTAATCTGCGTTCTTCGCGGATAGATTCAGGTATAGGTCTTTCCGCACCATTTTCAAGACTAAACCATCCCGGAGCCTGTAAACCATATAAATAAGATTGCAGGTATGAGTTTTGTTGCTGGTTTAAATTCCAACCTACAACTCCACCTAAACTAATATCCGGTGTCAATTGATAATTTGCATTTAAAAATATAGTAGCATCAATCTGGCTATAGTTATCTCTGCGTTCCGTATAAGTTCCGGGTTCCGGGTTTTTGTGACCTAAATCACTCCATGATCCTGGTGTATAGGTCGCTTTTTCATTCATACGTTTCTGACGGCTGTTTGTAAAGTCTCCTCCTAAACGTCCTACAGCTTTTAATCCTTCTAAAATATCGAACGACATTTCCAGTTTACCGTATACACGGTCATCCTGATATTCATTTTTATTATTGGCTAATACCCAGTATGGGTTAGTAGCATAAGGTGTATAGTAGTTATCTGTATTCCAGTAAGGATCATTGTAATCTTTACCTTCTGTGATAGGAATATCTACCGCATGCTGAATAATCTCCTGGAACATTGTAGCACCATCCCCACCCTGTCCGGTACTGGGACGTGTAATATCTTTACGTACATAGTTCAAACTGATATCAGAAGCAAATCTTTTATATTTAAGATTTCCACGCAATGAGAAAGTATTACGATTATATTTATCTGCATCCATAGGTAAAACTCCTGTAGAAGATAAGTTACCATACGATGCAACTAATCCCAGATTTTCATTACCCATACGGATTGTAACGTTGTGATTCATTTCCAGACCATTCTGGTAGAAATCTCTCATGTTATTTTTTACATAAGTAAAAGGTTTGGTTAACGGAGTAACTCCATTTCCGTAATCCCCATCAGAAAAAGGTCCGTATGCATGATTTCTACCGTCTAAAGCAGGTCCCCATGAAGCATTTTCCATCGGAATCCAGTCGCCCCACCCTTGTCCGAATTTGTCCTGTGTCTGCGGAACACGCAACACATTTGAACCCATAAAAGAACCATCATAGGTAACGGAAAGCTTTTCCGAACCGGCTCTTTTGGTTGTAATCATGATTACCCCATTGGCTGCTCTTGAACCATATAAAGCAGTAGCTGAAGCACCTTTCAATACAGTTACAGACTCTACATCTTCCGGGTTAATATCGTTGGCTGCATTACCAAAGTCAACCGTATTATTAAGGGAAGTCTCTCCTGTAAATTTGTTTTCAATAGGTACACCATCTACCACATAAAGCGGCTGGTTAGAACTGAAAGAGGTTAAACCACGAACAATTACTTTTTGTGAAGTTCCCGTACCTCCGGCACTGGTAATGTTTACCCCTGCGACTTTTCCGGAAAGCCCACTCATTAATGATCCGGATTTAGCGGCAATAATATCGTCACTTTTAAGGGTAGAAGAGGCATAACCTAATGCTTTCTCCTGTCTTTTCATACCAATAGCCGTTATCACAACCTCATCCAGCGCCTGCGCTGTAGATTCCATTACGACTCTGATGCGGCCACTCTGAACAGCCACTTCCTATTGCTTCATACCGATGTAAGAAATCACCAGAGTCTTTGCAGAACATTTTTATTAGATTTTAGTCTTTGCAGAACAAGTTTTAAATCATTAATATTTTGATTATAAGCAATTAAACAAGCAATCGTAAAATTTTTATTATCTTGTTTTATAAAAAAATACAAAAACATAATTGTCTATGTATAAGCGATTTAAAAATAAAGAAAATATTATTTTCCACCTGTTTTCTACCGTATAAACAC
>JAJQAZ010000097.1 GCA_021203545.1 Tannerellaceae bacterium
GATTCAATCGCTATGGATTTTTTAGGTGTTCAACTTCATTTTACAATCGACCTACTTTTATCTGACAGTATTTTTAAAGGCTCAGATACATTTGTTACTTCGAATATATTAGCAGAAGCTATAAACAAAATTGGTAATGTTGATATGGTAGTTGCGGGAAAAAAATCATCTGATGGTTCTACATCACAAGTTCCTAATGAAGTTGCTGCATTATTAGGATGGAACAGTGCAAATAATATTATTGCATGTGAGACTTTTCAGAACAAAGTTCAGTATGTGGAAAGGTATGAAAAATACGATATAAAAAGACAATATGATTTACCAATTATATTATCAGTATCATCAGAGATTAATGTTCCAAGATTGCCAAGTATCGAGGGATTATTAAAGGCAACAAAAAAAGAAGTGCTTATATGGGATAATTGTGATTTAGAAATTAGTAAGGAATATTGTGGTATAAACGGATCAAAGACACAAGTGGCTGGAGTTGAAAATGTAACTTATTCCTTACAACGAGAAATGAAAGTTATTACTGAAAAAAAACAAATAGTTGAATCGTATAGGGAATTAAGGAAGAGTAATGTTGATAGAGGGGTTAATTGTGAAAATAAGATAGAAGTAATAAATGATTTGTTAGATAAGAAAATATGGGTTTTTTGCGAGGTGAATGATGGGAAAATCAGTAATGAAAGTTTGTATGTTGTTAAAAAGGCAGCATTAGTAGCGAAAAAAAATGATTCTTCAGTTGTGACAATAAGTTCAAAGTTAGAAAACAAAAAAGAACAGTTAAAAGAGTTAAGTAAATGTGGAGTAAAAATAAATTATGAAATAGAAATAGATAATATATATTTATGTGATAAAGGTGAAATATGTAGAGATATTAGTCAGATTGCTGCGGGTGTTGAACCGGAACTTATATTATTTGCTAGTACACAGTTGGGAATGAATATAGCGCCATACTTTGCAGCCATGAATCAATCTGGACTTACAGCGGAGTGTATAGATGTTGATTATGTTGATGACAAGTATTTGCAAAAGCGACCAGCATTTGGTGGAAGATTGATTGCTAATATTTTTACAAAGAATTCTAAATATAGTGTTGCTACAATAAAACCTTATGTTGAGCAAATGGATACGACTTATATTGGAGAAATAGAAAATAAGGTAATTTGCTCCAATGTGAGTAAAAAACAAGGTGAAATAATTAATAACAATCAAAAATATGAAATTGATCAAAGCATTGTAATTGGTTGTGGAAATGGTATACATAGACAAGAAATTTTGAAATTAGTAAAAGAAATTTGCATGAAAAAGCAATATGGATTTTGTGCTACTCGTGAATTGGTTGACAAAGGATGGGTTGATACAAATCGGCAAGTGGGATTAACAGGTCAAGTAATATCACCTGATATATATATTGCAATAGGTATATCAGGCGCATATGAACATATTGTTGGAATAGAACAGAGCAATGTGATAATAAGCGTGAATACAAATGCTACAGAACCGATTAGTAAGGTGAGTGATGTGATTTATGAAATAGATTCAGAGGAATTTATTAATATATTAGCTATGGAGGAAATGATATGAGAAGTGAAAAAGAAATTAAGGATTTTTTGATTAATTCAAAGTATATGTGTGTTGGAACGAGTGATAAGTCTGGAAAAGTGTGGACTGCACCGTTGACGTATGTTGCGGATGAGGAATTAAATATATACTTCCATTCAGCATTAGATAGTATTCATATACAAAATATAAGGGAAAACCCAGAAGTGGCTTTTTCGATATATGATTCGGAACAATTGTTAGCAAATATTGATGGAATCCAAGGAAAAGCAATAGTTGGACAGTTGGAAAATGATGAAGTAGAAAAAATACATAATAAGTTTTTTGAAAAGCACATGCCTAATGAAGAAATAAGGAAACAGTTTGCGCCGCCATATCAGGCGTTTTTATCAGAAGAAGCACCACAAAAGAGATTTTTTAAAATGTACATAACAGAAATGTATAAAAAGAATCTTGATATATTTGAAGTTGCACGAAGACAAAGAATTAACAAAGATAATTTATAGAGAGGTTACAAATTGATATACGAAAGTGCTAAAAACAAAGTTGATTTTTATGTATGCGATACAACACTAAGAGATGGTGAACAAGTGGCAGGTATTCGTTATACACCAGAGCAAAAAGTACAAATAGCAAAGAAACTTAATGAAGTTGGAATAGATGCAATTGATGCTGGGTTTGCAGCGACATCTGTAGAAGAAAGGATGGCAATTAAAGCTATTTGTGATTTGAAGCTAGATATGCGAATAATGAGCATGTGCAGAGTAGTTAAAGCAGATGTAGATGCTGCTTTGGAATGTGGTGTAGATGGTGTTATTTTGTTTATGCCTAGTTCGGATATTCATATAGCTGCTAAGTTTGATGGAGATATTAGTGAAAATAGAAAAAGGTTATTACAAAATTCCGTTGATATGATTAAATATGCAAAAGACAAAGGGCTATTTGTCGAATTTGGGGTCGAAGATGGAACAAGAACGGATAAACAGGTTTTGTTGGAACTCTTTTCTAAAGCAGAAGAAGTTGGTGCAGATGCATTAGGAACAACGGACACAATAGGATGTTTAACTCCGGAACAAACTTATAATTATATTAAGTATTTGGTTGATAATTTAAATACACCAATTGGTGTACATTGTCATAATGATTTAGGTTTGGCGACGGCTAATACTCTGGCTGGATTACTTGCAGGAGGAGGATACTGTTCTCCTACAGTAAATGGATTTGGCGAACGAGCAGGAAATGCGGCATTGGAAGAAGTTCTTGTGGCTTTAAAAGTTTTGTACAATCAAGATATTAAGTATGATTTAAAGAAATTAAATGAATGGTCGATTGTAAAATGAAGTTGAACACCTAAAAAATCCATAGCGATT
>JAJQAZ010000058.1 GCA_021203545.1 Tannerellaceae bacterium
ATCCAATTTGAATGTATAACACTAATTATTTAAAGTATGAAAAAATGTAAGTATTTAATTATGTCGCTTTTTTTTATGGGAGCGACTGGTGTATTCACAGGTTGTATTGATACCGACGAACCTGCGGGAATCACAGAATTAAGAGGAGCGAAAGCAGAACTGATCAAAGCTCAGGCAAGTTTGAAACTGGCTGAAGTTTCTGATAAAGAGGCGGATACTGCCTGGAAATTAGTAATGGTAGATGGTGAGAAACTGCAGAATCGATTAACAGAGTTGGAAATTGAACTGAAAGAACTTCAGGTTGCTTTGCAAAAAGCTAAAGACGAAAAAGAAAAAGCTGCATTGCAACAACAAATTGACAAAATTAATCAGGATCGGGAAGAAGCTGCTGAAAGACACAAAAAAACTATGCTTGAAGCAAAAGAAGCTACAGCTAAAGCTCAGGAAGCATATGATAATGCTCTTAAAGCAATTGAAGCTGCTAAACTGTTCGTTTCGGATGAGGAGATGGCTGTCCTGAATGGAAAAATCAGTAGTTTAGAAACTTACAGAAGTTCTCTGGATGGAGCTATATACCGCTTGGAAACAGCACAAAGCAACTATCAGGCTGCCCTTCTGAGAGATTCACAGACTGAGCGGGAAGCAATACTGAACTATGACGTAAAGATAGCAGATGCAAAATTGACTGCGAGTGAGTTAAAGGTTAAGAAGCTTGAGGAAATGCTTGATTTAGATCCAAGAATTACGGATTGGGAAGACAAAATAGCAAAACTGGAAGAAGAAGTTCAGGAATTGAAATATGAAAAAGCAGCAGCAGAGATAGAAAGAGAACAAATTGTAATAGACAATGCTGAAATGCTCGCTAAAGTAAAAAAAATTAGATAAAGAGGCAACAGATGCAGATGCTAAAGAGGAAATAATCTCTGCCTATAAATCGGAAAAATTTGAAACTAATGATGTTCAACGTCTTTTCAGAAGAGCAATACTTGAATATAATTTAGATGTTTATGGCTATTATTCTTATAATCTCGCCGGATATGAGAATGGACAATTCTCTTATGATGAAACAACGTTCACCAATAAGGATTACAAGGCCTATATAACTGAAGAAGAGACAGAAAATCCTAATAACTATAAAACAATTATAGAAACGATTAATGTATGGCAGAATATGTTCGGATACATAATACCTGTTTCCATTAATGAAGCTGAAGCATGGGCCAAAGTTAATCTGGCTGATGCAAAACAGTCTGTTAAAACTGCGGATAGCAATTGGAAAATTGCTAAAGAAGACTGGGAAAAGGCTTTGAAAGCTTATGATGATCCTGAAGATACTGATCCGAATAAGTATAGCGATTGGTATAATGCTTCAATCAATGCTTTTGGTGATCTATTAAATCAAGATGGACAACCGAGAAGAACTATTCCTACTAAAGAGGATATTGATACTTATATTAGTATCTATGGAGGCAGCTATTATATGTTTGGTGCTTTAGGTGCAACATATGCTGCTGAACAAGATGTGGTTTATTATGAAACTCTTATTGCGGAACTTCCTGCTTATAAGAAACTGGTAGCAGAGGTTGATGAGCAGTTGGCTACTGTTGAAAAATTAGCGATAGGTAACCAGAATAAAGTTAAAGAAGCAGAAAATAAAGCAAAAGAAGCCCATGCTGAATATAAGGCTCTGTTCGAAGATGTAGATCTTACTATTGCCGCAATTGATAATATGATTAAGATATATGAAGGGTATGCACCATATTCTGGTACTGACGGAGGCCTTATCGCTGTGCTAAAAAGCAAAATCAAGTTATTTCTGAAAGATGACAATGGTGTTGCTTACAACAACTACGAAGATTTCAAAAAAGCAATGGACGAGCTATTGGAATCTGCAGAAAGAGAAGTTCTTCTTGCAGCGCGTGATTTAGATTATGCCAAAGAAGTACTGGCAGTCTATCAGGCCGGCGAGTATAATGAGGCTTATGCTGTTGAGCGTGCAAAAGAACTATTGGCAAATGCAGAACAGGATTACGAGCAAGCAAAAGCCCGCTACGACTTTGCTTATGCTCAGTTGAAAAATGCAATTGATGTTCTTTTGAAGTAATTAGATAAAACAGATTCAAATGATCAGGAGACTATACACATTACTGATTCTTTTATGTAGTACTGCGCCTTTATTGGCGCAGAGCTACAGCAATCGGGATGATGTGTTTGCACCTAAAAAAGGGCAGTGGCAGGTCTCTGTAGTGTTAGGAAGCGGTAAATTTTACAATGAAGAAACAAATTATTATCTGCTTCCGCAATACAGTAACACCGGAGGAGAAATTGGGTTACCCAATGGATCCGGAGAAAACTCCGGAAACTTCGGTTCCTACCTTAATTTAGGGTCTTTAAACAATAATAATCTGGTAAATATAGCAGGTATACAGGGAAAGTATTTTATCTCTGACCGTTGGGATATAAATGTAATGTTCAGTATGAATGTTAACATTACTCCGAAAAAAGATTTTGTAGAAGGTGAGTTTATGGTAGATGACCTGGTAATTCCTTCACAAAAATATATCAACGCGCAGATGACTAATAACTGGATGACCACTATTGGATCCAACTATTATTTTAAGACAGCAAATGAACGCATCAACCCGTATCTGGGAGGCGCTTTAGGCTTTCAGATGGCACGGATTGAAACGAACCAACCCTATACAGGGGAAGAATATGATGATGACGAAGCAGTTCCTATGCAGGTATATATTGCATCGGGAAAAGCAGGACAAATGTATGGCTTTAAAGTGGCAGCCGTGGCAGGTATTGAATATACCATCACTAAAGGCTTGTTGTTAGGCTTTGAACTCCACCCGCTTGCTTATCGTTATGACCTTATACAGTTATGCCCGAAAGGATTTGACTGTTATAATGCAGGACATCATAACCTTAAAATATTTGAAATGCCGGTATTGAAACTCGGTATGCGTTTTTAAAGCTAATTTTTTGACACACAAACAGGAGGTCCTTTCAAGTGATTTGAGAGGGCCTTTCTGTTATTATATAAATACTATCTATTTTTATATAGAAATTATCTGTTTGATTATTAGCTTGTTAGTGTGTATCTTTATATCATAATTAAGTATAAACATAAAATTAAAACGTCATGAGAACTTTAGATTATATCCACCTCGATGCTTCTAAAGTGAGCACAGTGGTAAATGAATTACAACAATTATTGGCCGATTTTCAATTGTTTTACACTAACCTCCGGGGTTTTCACTGGAATATAACCGGCAAACGTTTCTTTGTACTACATAGTAAATTTGAAGAAATGTACGATGATGTAGCCGGTAAGGTTGATGAACTGGCAGAACGTATACTGATGCTGGATGGAACACCTGAAAACCGGTATAGCGAATATATTAAAGTATCGCGTGTCAAAGAAATGACAGCTGTTTCGTGCGCAAACGAAGCGCTGGAAAATGTGTTGGATACACTTGGTTTATTAATTGAAAAAGAACGTTCTATTCTTTCCCTTGCTTCAGATGCCAACGATGAGGGCACTGTTTCCCTGATGAGCGATTATCTGAAAGAGCAGGAAAAACTGGTCTGGATGTTGGTTGCTTACAATAGCCGGGAATGTAAAGGCTAATATTTTTTATTGTAACTTCAGGCAAATAGTGATATGGAGCTGTCCCGGTGAATTGGGGCAGCTCTTGTTTTAAAAAGACTTAACATTCTGATTCGAATCTTAATAAGCTTAAACGACGGGTAAAATATCTCCTGATGAAATGGTGTTTTTACAATGAATGCGTAAAATGTAAAGTGAAAAAATACTTACAGGATTGTTTATTGAATAACAAATACCATTTGAAAAACGTTAATATAATTGAATTAAGTACTTAAACGCAAATAATAATGAAAACTAAAACGCTAATTGGGTTTATCCTGACCCTGGTCTTTCTGTATGGATGCCGGTCAGAGAACGATGAGATGTCCGACCTTAACGCCATTACTGATACGTTCATTTTGGTGGATTATTATGCAGGAGTTTATAAATTTGTACAGATTGATAATGAATATACAATTGGTGTCGCGGACGTATTGGTTCAGATTCCGACTGATTTTCATTTGTTTGAATCCGAGAAAATGGCTCCTTATCATAAGGTAAAATTAAAACTTACAGGTATAGAGAAAGAACATGGAACTACTCAGTACCAGAGATATGTGGAAGGTAGTAATTACTATCTGGTGAAACAGGCTGGTGAATATAGTATAATAAATTGCTGTGTACACCGAACCGCTTTTTTTAATGATTATCTGTATTATGTGGATTATGAGGAATAATTTATCAGAATTAGCGGAAGAGAGTACAGATTTGGAAGATTTTCGCAGACCCCCAAAAAGCATAGCTGCTGGTCGAAGGGGATTTGTAATCCCCGCCTGCTGGGTATAAGGATTTATAATCCGCTTTCATACATGTAAGTTTTAATCGGTATTTATTTGTTTTTCAGATCACAGATCCTAATACTCGCTAGTCGGGGATTACAAATCCCCTATGACCAATAGCTCCCTTTGTCGGGGATAACATATCCCCTCTGTCCATAAAGTTTGTTTTAATGCGATCCCGGATCAAGTCCGGGAATACGCACTTTTTGTTTATTAATTTACGTCGATTTCTAATTTTGCGGAGCAGAGGCCTTTGGCAGTGGCTTCGAAAATTAGTTTACCGTTTTCTTCTGAGGCTTGTACTATGGCTGTTAATTGTCCGTTGAAAAGCGGCATCTTCGGTAAATGGAACTGATCCAGGCTGGTCGGGTCGCCATTGGCGGCAGCTCTGTATTTTCCTTTTCCTTTTACAGAGAAGTTTATCATCTGCTGTTCGTTCGGACAAACATTGCCATCTTTGTCTACTACCTTTACATTAATATAGGCAAGGTCTTTACCATCAGCTGATAATTGGATCCGGTCCGGGGTCAATTCTATTTTGTAAGGTTTGCCGGCTGTGCGGACTATCTTTTCAGCAACAGCCTTTCCGGTTTGATCGTAGGCAACGACTTTTACTTCGCCGGGTTCGTATACGGTATCCATCCACATCAGGCGGTATCTGTTGAGTAAGGTGGAGTTATTTTTACGCTGTTTACCGTAACTTTTGCCATTAATAAACAGTTCGGCTTCCGGATAGTTAGTATATACAAATACCGGTGTAATTTCTCCTTCTCTGCCTTCCCAGTTCCAGTGGGGCAGGATATGGAGGGTTTCTTCGCCGGCATTCCAGATACTTCTGTACAGGTAATACCTGTCTTTCGGAATGCTTGCCAGGTCAATGATTCCAAACATGGAACTGTGGTTGGGCCATGCATCGGTATCATACGGAGAGGGTTCTCCCAGATAATCAAAACCGGTCCAGACAAATTGTCCCATCGTCCACTCGTAATCGTCAGCTAATGCAAAATCTTCGTCCGGAATGTTTGACCAGGAACAATATTCCAAATCATAAGAGGAAGATTGATGATCGTCGTATAAAGCGTCTGCTTTCTTTTCGACAGGGAATTTATAAGAGCCGCGCGAACTTACGGTAGAGGAGGTTTCTGAACCCAGTACAATGTTCTGTGGTAATTTTTCGTAAGCTTCTGTATACCGGTGTGTCCGGTAATTGAATCCGGGAACCTGTATCATTGCCGCGAAACCGTTGTTCAATACGCAGCTTACCTGATCCATGCCACAGGTTACCGGGCGGGTAGGATCTTCCCGGAAACAGATGTTCTGCAGGAATGAGGCTACCCGGTAACCATTCGGACTGCATTGGGTAGGCACTTCGTTTCCGATACTCCACATTACTATAGAGGCATTGTTCCGGTAGTTGCGCAGCATATTAACCATGTCTTTTTCCGCCCATTCATCAAAGAAGCGGTGATAACCGTTTTCGCATTTGGCGATATCCCACTCATCAAAGGGTTCAACCATCATCATAAAGCCCATTTCATCGCAAAGTTCTACCAATTCCGGAGCAGGCATGTTGTGCGCTGTTCGTACGGCATCGCACCCCATATCTTTCAGGATTGTGAGTTGCCGACGTAGTGCGGCTACATTAATCGCTGCACCTAACGGACCTAGGTCGTGGTGGTTGCATACTCCCTGGAATTTGCGGTGTTGGCCGTTCAGGAAGAATCCTTTATCCGCAATGATCCGGATATCCCGTATTCCGAAACGGGTCGTATATTCGTCTACCAGCTCTTCACCGTAATAGATTTTAGATACCGCATGGTATAGTACCGGATCTTCCGGCGACCATAAGCGGGGCTTTTCTACGATGAAGTTTTGCTCGAAAGGTTTTGCATGGTTGATCTTTAACGTATTATCCTTTTGGGCAACCACTGTGTTGTTGTTATCGCGTATTTCGGTAACAATCCGTACTTCGCCCCGGCTGTTTTCTATTTCGGTTTTTAGGTTTACAGAAGCATATTCTGCCGATACGTAAGGAGTGGTGATGTAAGTTCCCCATACCGGCACGTGTACTTCGTTGGTTACAATTACATGTACATTCCGGTACAATCCGGCTCCGGGATACCAGCGGGACGACTGTGGTTTGTTTTCCAACCGCACAGCTACTGTGTTGTTTTTCCCGTCCGGGTTGAGTAAATCTGTTACATCGCAATGAAAAGAGTTGTATCCGAAAGGCCAGAAACAGGCTTCCTGTCCGTTTACATATACCCGGGCTTCGCTCATGGCTCCGTCAAACAGCAGAGTAACTCTTTTCTTTCCGGATTCAAACTGTTCGATATCGAATCTGTTTCTATACCAACCGGTCCCAATGTAGGGCAGTCCACCAGTACGTCCGGTTTTAACGGTGGGAATTTGTTCTCCGTTTTGGGTGATAGCTACTTCCTGCAGGTCATACTTCCGGTCAAATGGCCCGTAAATAGCCCAATCATGAGGTACAGTAACCGTTTCCCAACGGGAATCATTGAAATTATTTTCTACAGCTTCCGGAAAGTCTCCTTTGGTAAACTTCCAGTTCTTTTCCAGCAGGAATTCCTGCCTGCCTGCCTGCGCAAATATACCCTGATAAGAACAAAGGGTTAGAATCAATAAAATGATGTGTCTCATAGGAATAGGTGTTATCATCTTTACAAAGTTAATCTAAAAATGCTTCTAATGCTATAGTTGGTTTTCCGGAATTATCAAAGGCACCTTTCGTATAGCCCTGCCAGTTGCCATACGCCTGCGGTTCCCAGTAAAAGACGCCCAAACACTTATCATCGGCTATGTTCTTTGCTTTACTGATCAAGTCTGTAAGAAAAGCTTTGCCGGCTGTTTCTTCATCCCATGACATTCCTACTTCACAGATCATAACTTCGGTACCATACCGGCTGATCATATCCTGCATATTACTTAAACAGGCACTATTCATTTCCTTCCAATTATCCGGCCCAGGATAGAGTGACATTCCGATCACATCCCATTTGCCACCGTTGTTTTTTAATCCATCGAAGTTCCACCGGTATAGGTCGTTGTTTTCTCCCCGGTCGAGGTGCACAATCACTTTTGCATCCGGATAAACACTTTTGGCGGCATCGTATCCGGTAGCGATCAGGGCTGCATAGTTAGGCATATTGGCATTGTCATTACCGGATGCCCTTCCGTCTTCCCATAACAGACCGTCTGCTGTTTCATTGCCGACCTGAACCCATTCAACATCGATGTTCTGATTTTTGAGTTTAGTCAAAACTTCTTTTGTATGGTTTGCCATTGCTGTTTTCAATTCTTCAAATGATAAGTCTGTCCAAGCAGCCGGTTTAGTCTGGTTACCAGGATCAGCCCATGTATCACTATAATGAAAATCTATCATCAGCCGCATGCCCAGTTTGTGAGCCCGCCAGGCTTTGTATAATACATCATCGGCATTATTCCATCCATCTTCGGGGTTTACCCATACACGCAGGCGGATGGAATTCAGGCCTAATTCTTTTAATAGTACTATACAGTCTTTTTCCTGTCCGTTACTATTATAAAATTTCATGCCGGCACTTTCCATTTGGGTGAGCCAACCTATATCGGCACCTTTCGCAAATCCGGTCTCTGTTTCGCTTCCGGTTTCCTTTTCTGTTTCCGCTTTATTGTCGTCATCACAGGAGATAAATGTAAATAGTGCAAAAGCGATTAAAAAGAATATGTTTTTTAAGTTCATTCGGGTAATATTTATAAATAATTGAATATAAAAATAAAAGGAACATGTTCCCCAACCTGATTGGGGACCGCATAGGAACAGGCTTTCTCTTTTTATGTATGAAAACTGACTCCTCTTGTGCGATCCCCGCTTTCGCGGGGAACAGTTACTTTCTGATTTATTCGATTCTGTATGTTACGTTAATTAAATCTACTGTCATGGTATAGGTTCCGGGAGGAAGATCTGCATCATCAGTGATATTGCTCCCGTTATAATATAACTTACCGCTGGAACCTCCATATATGTGATCCCAATCATCATAATAAAGCAAAATCTGGAATCCCCAGGAAGATGCATCATCAATTGTAATTTGTCCGGAGTAAACTCCTGTTTGGGATGTTTGTGTTAGTTGCGTATCGAATCCCCAATCATCATTTAATCCTACTATATATAATTGGTTTTCGAGTGGTACCAATTCATACGTTAATTCTTTTGTAGAGATATCAATCAGATAAATACCCGGTACAGGAACAGGCATGTTTTCACCATCTTTGTAAATAATAGTTCCTGAATAAGGGTCACCGGTTTCCCAACCATATTTGTCATCCCAGTTTTCTTCTTCAATCAGAATCTGGTATCCCCATTCATCAGAATCAACATCTATTACCCCTGCATACCTACGATTTTCTTCATCGTATAGCGTCAAATAATTATTAAATCCCCAACTTCCGTCTATTCCCGGCAGATAAAGGTATTCCGGAATATCTTCTATTACTTCTGCTCCGCTTACGATGGTGCAGGTATAGTTATCCGGATCACTTAAATCAAGAATTAAGGTGGATTCACCAATTTCCGGTACAGATACATTTAGTGTTCCGGCACTTGTAGCCAACTCCAATTTATCTCCATCCTGAACGAAACTAACAGGGGTGTCAATAGGTATACTGGTATCTGTAGCACCGGTAGAAACATTGTATTGTTTTCCGGTAGTACTTAACCGGATATTCAGCGAATTGGTGGAAGTCGCGTCAAATATATATGTCCAGCGATTGTTGGCACGGTCATATTCCATTTCGTCATTAATATCTCCACTAATGCTGAGTGTTGGTAATAGTAGTGCCGACCATTCTTCTTTTTGTGTATCAATAATAGTGTAATAACATCCGCCGGTTCCGGGAAACCAAAAGTTCCATCTATCCTCTTTTGAGTTTGCGGAAGAGGCTTCAAATGCCACTCCGGTAACCCCATTATTACCCCAGATTGTTCCGTCTCCTTCTTCAAAATAGAAATTCTTCCATGATACGGCTCCTATAAATCCGGTGTAAATTCCATCTGCGTTTGGCGAAGATAACGTTTCACCTGTTCTGTCTGCAGGCTGGTCTTCAGAATCTGTTCCTAAAATATAGCCGATAGTCATATCAATTTCATAAGTGGTTACTTTAATAGTAGTAACATTTCCATATACTCGTTCCATGTTACTGCCGGTGGTAACTCCCAGACGTAAATAAACTGTTTGAGCAACATCGGGTTGTACTCCAATGTTAGTAGCCAGTGTATTTAATTCGGCAACAGTGTAATCTTTGCGCAGATTAGTAACCTGCGATTCGCCTATATCAGAAGAGAAATCTTCTGTAGTGGCAGCTTCCAGATAATAGGTAAGTTGACTATCGGCTACCCCTACATTTTCGTCGCTGATAGTTACTGTACTTTCTGTCCAACTGAAAGAGACTGCTATCTGGGATGCATTTTCCTGTAAAAGCACAATTTCACTTTTTGATGCCATTAATTCACTGCTGGAAGGAGAACTGATGTAGATAAGGTCTCCGTCATTATTGCAGGCACTTAGTAAAAATAGTGTCCCGCATAGCCAGGAAAAGGCTTTTATGATGTTTGTTGTTTTCATAATCATTAATAATTTTCATTATACAAATTCGGATTCGCTGTCAGATCGGTAGCAGGTATCGGGTACATATTGTATTTACTATCTACAGCCATACCATCTTTAGTACCCCCTTTCCATTGCCAGATGTAATTGGCAGTTGTGAATTTATTAAAGCGGATCAGGTCTGTCCGGCGGGTACATTCCCAATATAATTCACGTGCACGTTCTTCAAGAAAGAAATCTACATTATTTAAAGATGAAAGAGGTGTATAACCGGCTCCGAATGCACGTTCCTGTACAAGGTTTACATACTCTAATGCTTTTGCCGCAGAAACAGAGCTACCGCCACGGGCTACCGCTTCGCCCAACATCAGGTATACATCTGCCAGACGGAACAGGGGAAAGTCTGTATTTACTCCACCGTCGGCCGTATTGGATGCCTGTTGGCCGTCGTCAGTCAGGTTTGTCCATTTTTCCACAAAAAAGCCGTTTGATTGGTCATCAATAACATCCAGGTATTGTGTTTGCCCTTGTTCAAAGAACATTCTTCGTTGATCGTTCGTTTCGAATTTAGCGGGAAGTTCTCCCCGGGCCCGGAACATACCCCAACCATCAGTTACCCCGTAGTTTTCCGGTTTCTGATCATCGGAAGTGTTGCTTACCGCACCACACACGATATAAGTAGTGGCTCCCCAGGTTACTGTATAGGTCGCATCGACCGGCAATGCAAAAATAATCTCGTTGGTGCGTTTGTGATTATCGGCATTGAATAGCTTATAATAGTCCGGTTCGAGCTCGAAATAATTCAGGTCGATTACTTTTTGGCAATACGTTGCACAGTCTGCATAGTGGTCTGTATTGATGTATACTTCCGCATTCAGATATAATCTTGCCAGTAAAGTATAAGCCGCTGCTTTGGATGCCCGTCCGTATTCACATTCGGCAGGTGTTAGCAGGTCAGAATCGATCTCCTTTAATTCTGTTTCAATGAATTCAAATATCTGTTTCGCTTCGTAGCGGGGAGGTATATAGGTACCTACCGGGTCATTTTCGGTTACAAACGGAATGTTACGGAACAAATCCATTGCATGGTAATAGCAGAGTGCACGGATAAAACGGGCTTCCGCACGGTAGTTGCGTATACCGGCCTGTTCGCTTTCGGTAAATCCGGTAATTTCTTCATCTTTTGCATGGCGCAGGAATTCGTTGCACAGAGCGATGTTGTAGAAAATCCGGTAGTACATATCCGATACCCAGGGATCGTTCGCATCCCAGCTAAGGAAGGTTAGGTTTCCTACATTATCACCTTCGAGCCAGGTAGAGGCTACTTCGTCCGTACCACACTCCTGCAGATTGAAGAAACTACGCATGTAGGATTCGTCTCCACTGTTACCGTTAAAGTCTTTTGATTCGTCGTTGCTGTCTTTTTGTTGCCCCTGAATGATCAGGGCTGCATACAGTTTACCCAATACCGCTTTGTAATTGGCCGGATCGGTATACACATCTTCGGCAGTAGATTCCACATGGGGATATTGATTGAGGTCGTCCAGACAGGCAGTGAATAAAAGTGTACTTGCACAAAGGAAGATATATAATAACTTTTTCATCGTCATATTATTTTTATGTTAGAAATCGAAACCAAGGCTTAAGGAGAATATCCGCGGACGGGGATAGAATGAAGAGTCCATACCATTCGGTACCTCCGGGTCTACACCTGTATATTTAGTGATACAAAATACATTTTGTACCATGGCAGATACATTCAGGCTGAAATATTTGTGGATACGGCCGAAATTGTATCCCAGGCTCAGGTTATCCATTTTCAGGAAAGAAGCATTCTCTACATAGTAATCAGACAAATATTGACGGCCCTCGAAACCGGTTTCGAGGTAACTTCTGTTCAGGTTATTCAACTGTGCGGAATTGTAACTTACGGTACTCCATGCACCGGTATTCATTGCCATACCATTGTATACATAATTGCCTACATTGGCACGGAAACTCATACCCAGATTCCACTTTTTATATCTTAGCGATGTACTGAGTCCGAAGATTAAATCCGGAGCTGGCGAATGATAGTGGTAAAGGTCGTCAGAGTTAATCACACCATCACCATTCAGGTCTGCATAAGCACCCTCTACCGGCAATCCTGTGTTTTCATCGTATAACTGTTTGTAGACATAAAACATGTAGGGTGCATATCCTTCGGTCAGTACCTGGAACTGGTAGCTGTCGATAGACGGTCCGACCAGGGTGTTAGTAGCTTTACCCCCGTCTACTAAAGAGAGGTTTTTAACTTTCATTTTCTGCCAGCTCATGTTGTAGCTGATATCCCAGGTGAAATTTTCTGTTTCAATAGCAGTGGCATTGATCGAGAATTCCAGCCCCTGGCTGTCTACATTACCCACATTGGTCAGGATGCTTTTGGTAAAGTTTGATCCGGCCGGCGAAGGAACTGTAGCTAACAGGTCTTTGGTCTGGCGGGTATAGTAATCCAACGCACCGGTAATACGGTTATCCAGAAAGCCGAAATCAATTCCCACGTTCCAGGAAGTAGTGGTTTCCCATTTCAGATCTTCTACATAAGCTTCCGGACGGTATGTATAATAATAACGGTCACCAAACAGCATCTGTGCACCATCCTGGCTGTAGGTATATACCGGCAGGTAGTTGTAATTACCGATGCCTTCCTGCTGGCCTGTTACCCCGTAACTGGCACGCAGTTTCAGATTACTTAAAACCGGATTACCCTGCAGGAACGCTTCTTCACTGATGCGCCAGGCTAATGCAACGGAAGGGAAGGTACCCCAACGGTGGTCTTTGTGAAAACGGGATGTACCGTCGCCGCGGACTGTAGCAGTAAGCATGTATTTATTATCAAACGTATAGTTCAAACGGGCATAATAAGAGATCAATGCATGCCGTTGGTCTGAAGCGGCAACCGAGCTCAATACTTCGCCCCGCGCATTGTATGTCTGATAAGGATCTGTAGTACTTTTCCAGAATTGATAGTCGTATCCTACCGTCGCATCAATATTACTTTTGATGTTGTTCAGTAATTTATTATAGTTGAAATAAGAGGTCAACAGCCGGTTGATATTCTTTTGTGGGCCATACCGGTAATCCGTACCACCTGTAGAGTAGTTTTGTGCTGCTTCTTCCGGAGTGTATATGTCTCCATAACCTTCCGCAACATCATACCCCAGTGTGAGGTGGAATTTTAGTTCCGGCAGGAAGTGCATTTTGTAGTCAACATCTGCATTTCCGATGAAACGTTTGATATTACTGGTTGAGGAGTATTGATCTACTAATCCCCGGGGATTGCGTACCCCACCGTTTACCGGGTTGCCACTGCTATCTAATGCCTCATTGTAACCGCCATAAGCTGTATTTCCGGAGTAGACCGGAATGGTTGGATTGTATGTCGCGGCCGCCCAGATAGCGGAGGCGTTGGCAAATTCGTTGTTATTAACAGATCCTTTTCCATTCAGCGTAACTTTCAGGTGATCGTCCAGGAAAGAAGGAGATAAGGAAAGAGAACCGGTGAACCGTTCTGCCTGGTCGTTCCGTACAATACCATTCTGATTATAATAGCCTAAGGATACGCGTATGGGCCAGTTGGGTGCTACCCTTCCGGCAACGCTTAAATTGTTGTCTGTACCGAATGCCGCGTGATATACTTCTTTATTCCAGTCGGTATTATAATCGCCTAACAAAGCCCGTTGAGCATCCGTACCGCGTGAGTTAATTACATTTATAAATTCGTCGTGGCTAAGCATATCTACCATTTTTGTACGTGTCTGTACGGAATTGGTCGTACTGAACGAAACTTTTACACCGCTTCCGGTTCCTTTTTTGGTTGTAATGATAATAACCCCGTTTGAAGCCCGCGAACCGTAGATCGCTGTCGAAGAAGCATCTTTCAGGATAGTCATACTTTCGATATCATTCGGGTTAATCAGACTGAGGAAATTTTCGTCGTTACCGGCAATCCCACCGTTTTCCAACGGCACACCGTCCAATACGATCAACGGGTCGTTACTGGCATTCAGCGAAGCTCCACCACGAATGCGGATTGTACTTCCCCCTGTAGGTGAACCACTGTTAGACATGATCTGTACACCGGAAACTTTTCCGTTGATCAATTGTTCCGGCGAGTTGATCAGCCCCACGTTAAAGTCGTCACTGCTTACACTACTCACTGAGCCGGTCAGGTCGCTTTTTCTCTGGGTACCGTAACCGATCACTACGATGTCCGATAGTGCCAGTGATTCGGGTTCCATTTTTACATGTAAAATATTGTTTGTGCCAACCTGTAGAGTCTGAGAAACATATCCGATGTAAGAGAAACGTAACTCAGATTCACCGGAGGGAACCTCCAGTGAGAAATTACCGTCAAAGTCTGTAATGGTTCCGGTACCTGTACCGACAATCAGAATTGAAACTCCCATTAGAGGTTCGTTGAACTCGTCAATCACAGTACCCGTGATCGTCTTTCAACCCTGTTGTGCCAGGGCCGGCATTGTTCCTCCGAGGATTATAGCCCATACCCATAGTAGTTTGGCTACAAAGTGAAGATTTAAGATTTTACAATTCATACTTATTACAATTTAAAAAGTGTTTGTATTATGTAGTTATTTATTATTCGAGCCAGATTGTTCCGATCTCAATCTCATTCCCTTCTCCGGCTGTACCGGTGAAAGAGATTTCGAGTTGTTCGATCTCCTGTATCCGGAAAGGGATCCGAACTTTGGGAATGAAATATTTATCCAGAAAAGTGGGATAAGCATGGGGTAATAGTGCTGTTGCTGTTTGTTGCATATCCCGGACGGGAACTTTAACAACACTGTCCTTCTCTGCTTTTACAGGTGCTTTGTAGGTATACCCGTCGGATGTAATAAAACCGATCTCTACATTTGCCGGTAAATTTCCTGCCTGCATGCAGATAAATTCTGCTCCTGGTAAACTTTCTGTTCTGTTGCTGATTTTATTTTTTACCGGAGCTCTGAGAAAGAAAGTAGGATTTTCTTCCTGTGTACGGAATGTGAAACGAAGAAGGGTGGGAGCTGTGGGATGCTGGTCCACCACTTCTTTTTGTACGTTCCAGCTTTCAGGAATGATATAACTTTCTATCTTTTCCTGATCATAGAGTGGGTTAAACAGAAGGAGAGGGGATGAAGATGGAACAAGATCCGTATGATAATATGCTTTTCCGGTATAATCCCAGTCCAGAGGGCTGGCATGGATTCCTTCCGGGAAAGTATATATTGTTTCCCTTCTATAAATTACAATGTGGTAGTTTAAGGAACCTTTGTTTACTGTTTCTGCCGGTAAAACTGCCGAATAATTATATCCGTTTTCTCTTTCCATGAGGGTGTAGGGGTTGGAGCGGTTCCAGAAAGATACTTTATCCGTATAGATAAGGACAGAATCCGGTATGGCGGGTCCGGCAATAGTGGCTTTTACAGCCAGTGGTTTTCCGGCTTCTGCTATCTGCGCAGGAGAGTGGTTCACGATGTAATCCGTGCAATGGGGCTGGGGAGCTACAAATTCTCCTAAGCGTATGTTTTCCCATCTATCTTCTGCCTGCCGGTTTTCCACGGGATCGACTAACGTGTTTGTCAGGAGGTAAACGCCCGGCTGAAGTGCGGGAAGAGTACCGTTTGTAACAGCTTGTGGGGAGTAACTATTTCCTTTATTTAAAACTGTTACTTCAAATTTATCTCCCAGGTCGGGTAGATTAATTTTCATATCCCATTTTCCCCACAGGATTGTAACTACCTCTTTCTGTAAAGAGGGGCGTTCGAAGGGATCTTTTACCTGTATGGCATCCGGCATTAGTTCGAGCCTCCAGATACCGTTTTCCAGTTTATCCAGGAAATAAGCTCCGGTACCTTCGTAACGTACAACCGGTGAGTTTCCGTAACCGGCGATGTGGCGAAGGGATTCCGGCTCTACCGGGCGGGTAGTGGTATGGTTGGAATAATAGAATTTATCCGGTGCATTTAATTCGCTCAGATCTTCTTTATAACTTACCCGGAAATCTCCGAATACGGTATCGGCCGGATAACTTTCGAAGGTGGCATATAAAGGAGTGTTATAAGCTACTTCCGCAGCAATCCGCATGCTTATAGCCTTTTGTGGAGTATAAGCCAGATTCAGGAAATGGGTCTGGTATTCGGTATTGGCCCATGCAATATCTACCGGGTCATATGCAAACTGGGTGATCCATTGAAAACCGGCAGAACGGAATGCGCGTGTTGTGGCAGGATACATGTAAGAATACATGATATCTGCCGGATCAAATTCGTAGATCAGTTTGGCTTTATTGTCAAAGCCTTTCAGTGTACTGAAAGGGATATGGTAATTTTCTACGTATGGCAGAAAATTACCATACCGGGTATGTCCTGCTACTAATCCAATTGGGTACCACTGGTAAGTGGTGCCCTGTATAGGGGAGGTGTAGTAGGCATCCAGTTGTTGCATATTATGACTTACATTATAGAATACAGGTTTTTTATTTCCTGTTTTTCGGATCGCCTGTACCATTTTATTGATATACGAACGGGTTTGTGCCTGGGTTCCGGCATGGCAGGGTTCGTTATTGATCTCGAAACCTACAATGTCCGGATCGTCCCTATATTTTTTACCTGTGTAAGGATTCAGGTGATTAACCAGCGAAGAGATATAATTTTGTTGTGCACGTATGGCTTCGGGATTATCATGAATATCGCATTTATCGTATAGATAGGAGAAACCTCCGGTAGGTTGGTTTCTTTCGGGGTATCCGTTCCCGAAGTTGGTCATTGCTGTGATAACTGTTTTGATATTCCGTTCTTTCAGTTGTGCAATCAGGTAATCTAACAGATCCAAATAGTCGTTTTCGATTAAATTACCGTATTGATCGGAAATTTCAACATCCCAGATATGAATACGATACCCATTGAATCCTAAACGGGCCATATGGTATACATCTTTATCGATCGCTTCTTTATGGTCTTTGCCGGTGTATTGGATCGCGCGGTAGGCATGAGCGAAAGGTAAAGTGTAATTGACTCCAAAGAAAGAAGCTTCCCGGTGACTGTCCGCCCATCTCATTACTCCTTTTTTATCAACATAAATAGTTGCCTCGGGGTCTTTTTGCTGCCCGTATAGAACCGGCAACAAGAATAAACAGCATATTGTGGTAAATAAAAACCTCATGGTATAGTTTATTTAATGTGTTACTCTGATTTAAGTGTGTTGGCAAATATAGAGGGTAGCGGATAAGGAGGCAGGTAGAAATTGGACAGATGAGGACATAAAATGGACATCCTCCTGTTTTTATGCTTCTTCTACAAACTGTTTAGGTGTTTTTCCGAATTGCGACTGAAAGCATTTCGAGAAATAGGAGGAACTGGAGAAACCTACCATGTACATAACTTCTGCGATCGTAAATTTTTTCTGTGTAAGTAGCATCGCTGCTTTTTTTAACCGTATGGAACGGATATATTCTACCGGAGTAAGCCTGGTTAGCTGTTTGATTTTTCTATAGATTTGTTTTGAGCCTATTCCTGAAAAGGTACTAAGGGCATTTACATTCAGATCGGGGTCTGCGATTTTATTTTCAATGATACTGATAATCTCCGACAGGAATTTTTCATCAACAGAAACTGTCTTTGTTATTGTTGGAGTATTCAGATTATCTATCCGGACTTTCTCTTCAAGCAGTGTTCTTTTATCCAGTAGTTGCTCTATGCGTAAAAGAAGCAGATCCGGGTCAAATGGTTTAGGGATAAAGGCATCTGCTTTTGTCCGGATACTTTCCAGTTCCGTACGTCTGTCGTCTTTTGCAGTAAGCAGGATGATCGGTGTTGTGGCGGTTTGCAGGTTTTTCCTTATCCGCCGGCTCATTTCCAATCCATCCATTACCGGCATCATAATATCGGCAACAATCAGATCGGGGTGGTAACGCTCTGTCATTTCTAATCCCATCTTTCCGTTGTGCGCAATATCGAACCGGTATTTTTTTGTAATCATTTGTGCGATAAAATCGGCAATTTCAGGATTGTCGTCTACGATCAGAATAAATGGCGTATTTGTATCCGGCTGTGTTTCTGTCGTTTCTATTAAAGAGAGAGTTTCTTCTTCTGTCTGTAGAGGCAGGGATATCGTAATAGATGTACCTTTATTCTCTTCCGAGATGACTTTGATTTCTCCTCCGTGTTGGTCTGTATATGTTTTTACCAGATACAGGCCAATGCCAGTACCTTCCGGAATTCCGGAGGTTTTGGAGGATTGAAAATAACGTTCGAAAATGTAGTTTATCTCTTCGTTTGGGATACCTATTCCACTATCGGAAACAGTGATATGTAATAATTCTTTTTCCGGGTCAGGAGCAATCCGGAGTTCTACTTTTTCTCATTCCGGTGTATATTTACAGGCATTACTTAACAGGTTATTTAATACGGATTCGATTTTAAGTACATCTATGTTGATATATATTTTTTCCTGTGTTGTGTGGAATCCGAATAGCAGGTTTTTGTCTTTGTATCCCTCTTCATAAACAGAGAAAAGACTTTGGGCAAATTCAATCAATTCTACTTTCGAAAGAATCAATTGTGCATTTACAGGGCTGTCCATCCGGTTGAAATCCAGTACCTGCCCGATCAGGGAATTGATTTTCAACGCATTCCGCTGGATATTTTCAAGTTGTTTCTTTCTGAAAGGTTCTTTGGTTTCCAGCAGTAGCCTGCTAAGTGGGGCGATAATGAGGCTTAGAGGTGTTTTGAATTCGTGTGAAACATTTGTAAAGAAATCAATCTTTGCATTGGTTAGTTCCACTGTTTTTTCTTTTTCTATCCGTTCAATTTTCAGATTGTTCTTTACCCGGAAAAAATTGATGATCCAGATAACCAATCCAAGCAATAACAGAAAATAAAATGCCTGTGCCCAGATCGTATAATACCAGGGTGATTTGATATGGATAGCAAATGTGTAGAGTTCGGCTGAAGGTTTACCGGATGAATCGAGTTTGCTGATGAACAGGTTGTATTTTCCGTATCCTAAGTTTGTGTAGGATATCCGGTTGTTGTTTTGTTTCAGCATGTTCCATTCTTTATCTATTTTATCCAACTGGTAGATAAATTGATTTACCTCCTGCCCGGAGTATACCAGATCTGAAAATTCGAAGGTTAGATTGTTTTCATTGTGCCTGAATTCGAACCGGGTGGTATAGCGTATGCTTTTGCCTTTTTCGCCGGCTATGTTGTAGGGCTTATTATTTACATACAAAGAGGTAAGAATTACCGGATTCAGGGATAATTCCTCCTGTCCGGTCTCTGGGGAAATGATCGTGATTTCATCTACCTGCCCCATATATATCCTGTTTGCAGACGAATCGAAATAAGAGCAGGTAAATGATTGACCGGGAATGTTGAGCCGCCTGGCTTTTAATGTTTGCTTATCCAATACCCAGACACCCTCTAAGGTTGATATGAGTATATTTTCGTTTATTTCGTTGATAAATAATACTTCGCTTTCGTGGAACGTATCGAATGGTATAAATTCGGTTTCATGGGTTTCTACATTGATCCGGGAAATACTACCCCGGAAACCACACCAAAGAAAATCGTCGCTGTCATAGAATATGTAAGTTGGTTTTTCTTCTTTATTGATATGTCCGGTAGATACAGGAATAATGGTATTATCCGCCGGATTTATTTTGTTCAGAAAATTGGTCTCACTGTAAAGAAGTGCCCATACATTTTCATTTTTATCCTGAACGATCTGGTTGATGAAATTTCCGGATAGTCCGTTTTTATCGGAGAAATTCCGTTCGGCTATATAATTGCCTTCCGATTGTAACAGTTGTTCTTTATTTACTACAAATATCCCTCCCAGACAGGTTGCTATCCATAGCTGGTTTTTATTGTCCTCAAAAATATAATAAGCCCAGTTGCTGTTTAATGTATATGTACTGTCTACTATGTTGTAGCGGATGAATTGTTTTTTTGCATAATCGTAGCGGTTAATACTCCCGTCGGTTGCAATCCACAGGTTCCGGTCCGAATCTTCGTAAATGTGGCGAATCCGGTTATGCGAGATAGGATATTTCCTGTCTCCCATACGATACCAGATCGTATTTTCTGCTTCATAGTTTAATGAGGGAGACATAATTAATCCATTGGTTCCCCCGAGCCAGAAATATCCATGAGAGTCTTTGTAAATAGAGTAAAACCGGTTCCCATCACCTATACCGGTAATTTCAGAAATATGAATTTGTGGTAGGGAAGGGTTGAACCGGGACAGCGAAACGCCGTAATCAGTTGCCAGCCAGAGATTTTTTTCCCGGTCTGTAAATGCTCCCCAAATGATGTTGTTGCTTAAGGAATGATCGTTTCGGGAGTCGTGTACATAGTGTTGTATATCGTTTCCGGCTTCATTGTATACATATAATCCATTATCTGTAGCCAATACCAGATTTCCAAATCCGTCGAAAGTCAACGATTTTACCGAATTATTGTTAAACACGGTTATCTCCTTCATCTCTTTCAAATCAGGCTGGTATTTATACAGCGCTCCTTCTGTTCCGATCCATATGGTACCGCTTATGGGATCTTCCAGTAAAGAGTTGATAAATATATTATTCTTCTCCTGGCTTAAAGGAATAAAAATGGTTTCAAACCGGCCGTTCTCTTCCATATACCTGCACAATCCGTCGTAAGTTCCGATATAAAGTGCATGATCTTTGCTGACAATCAGTGAATAGATCGTATGATTGGGTAATCCGGAATCCGGGTCGGCACTCATCTCTTCCAGTATATTATGTTCAATATTATATCTGAATAATCCGTTTAATGTACCTATCCATAGATTCTTTTTCTGAAGGGCGAGTGTACGCACATTGATAGGAAAGGTAACATCCGGCTCTTCGTAACTATCTGTATGATAATTGTAAATAAGCAGGCCATTATCTGTGCCTAATAAAAGCTTATCCCGGAGTGGAACAATAGTATGTATTAATGTATTTGATTTTTCGCCGGGCGCGTAATATTGTTGGCAAGCGTATCCGTCATAACAGAAAAGACCTTTGTGAGTGCCCAGCCAGATTAATCCCTGCCCGTCCTGTGCAAATGAATATACCGAAGAGGCCTCGGTACTGGGGATGATGTTGGTAAAGGATTGAAAAGCCGGTTGTTGTCCCCAGCTATAGAAACCTGCTATAAAGAAGGAAAAAATATGTAGAAGTTTCCGGATCATATTGGTTCATACTATTAGATTTCTACAAATATAAAAAAATTCCCGGAATAGAGCTTTGTTTCTTTATTCCGGGAATTCCTTCATTTCGTATATCAATAAACATCAGAATATATTATTCCGGATATTCCCCGGTGTTTGTTTGAAGTTCCGTATGCAGTAATCGTTGAATTGTTGCTGGGAATTAAAATCGTATTCCTCGGCTATTAGTTTAAGGGGCTTGTCGGTATTGGTGATCTCGTAAAAAATCTTGGTAGATTTTCTCTCATTCATCCACTTATAGGGAGTAGTACCAAATACTTTCTTAAACTTTTTATTAAATGCAGGTTCTGTATAAGCGGCTAATTCAGCCAGTTCTTTTGCGTTTTTTACCTTATCCCAATTACTGAAAATAAAGTTAGCGAAATGATAGTCGTTATTAAGTACCGGTTTGAAAAGATAACAAAGATTTTTTTTGTCATAATAGCCATCCAGTATTAATAATAATTCTTTGATCTTAATTTCATACAGCGTGGGATATTTGATCCCGTTTTCTAAATATGCAGTTAAACTGGTCAGATAGTGCCATAATGTTTTATTAATCTCCAGTTTTCCGGCTTCTTCCGGCAAGGTAAGCTGTTGAGCTTCGCTATACAATCCCTCTGCAGAATAAGAACCATACAGGCGTTGCAGAGGATCAAGGCGTAAAACAATAATAGAACTGTTTTTAGGAGAAGAGGCCTGAAAATGGCAACCCGACGGGAGAAAAATAAATTCTTTTTCGTTTACTGTAACAGGTGGATAGATATCGCAGATTATATCGCATTTTCCTTCGAGTACGAATATGATCTCATTTATCCCGATAACACCTTTCCGGCAGGCGTCTCCTGTAGTATTTAAAACTTCTATTACAGGTTGTTTTCTGTCGCTTAATTCGTAATAGTAATAGTAACCACTGATCGAATTTGTTACTTTTCTCATATCTTTCTTTTTAATAAAAAGTTAGTTAGGCCGACTAATCTTTTTGTGTAAAAAAATCTCTTACTAATGTTTAAGTCCTTAGTAGGTTTAGTGTTCAGTTCAATTCTCTCTAAATAATGCTTTATATGTCTGTAATCAGGACATGTAATTTACAAATTAAAAAAAATAAAATTTAAAAGGGGTCCTTTTTAAAAAAAAAAAGAAGAAATTTATTATCAGCAGCACATTCTCTCACAGGATCACAGACCTGGAAAAGACCCTCAGGGTCATCTAGTTGAACCCCATCACTTCACAGTTGAGTAG
>JAJQAZ010000047.1 GCA_021203545.1 Tannerellaceae bacterium
GAGATGTGGATAAGCGACAGGCTATTAATATCAAACAAAAAGAACAAATAAACACAATAAAACATTATATTTCAAGCAATAAAAACTCAAAACATAACAACATTAACCACACATATTCACATACATTTGGTCAATATATTTTATACTATTTTTTAAGGCTGGTTAAATCAGATAATTAACATGAGGGCAAATTTAGTTTATAAAAACAAACCATGTATATCTTATTTTTGCCTTATAATATCGTATATTTGCATCTGAAAGAAAATTATATGGAAAAGAAAAAAATACGGGCTTATCAGGTTATTTATGGAGTAAATACGGGAGTAAAATATATCAAATCAGATGGAACAAACAGAAATTACATTTATATAAAGCATAAACATGAAGATTATGAGATCCGGATAATCACAAAAGGAAAAGGATATTGCTCGATTGGCGAAGATGTATTGGAGTATAAATCCGGTGATATTTTCTTTATTGGTAAGAATGTTCCCCATTGCTCTTCTTTATATGAGTTGTCGCCGGAAGATAATACTTCGACAGAAAGTATTATTCTTCAATTCGTTCCGGATTTAATCCCGTCCGGAGTGAAAGAAGTTCCTGACTTTTTCCATATTAGTAATTTATTAAAAAAAGGCCAGAACGGTTTATTATTCAGGGAACGCAATTTATACAGGAAGATCAAAAAGATAGCAGAAACAATAGATTTCTGCAAAGGGGTACGAAGAGTAAACGAACTTTTTTATCTGCTTGAGATATTGGGTAGAAGTAAACATCTTCATTTGATATCGAAAGAGACATATGAGAGCCAAAACAAGATACAAACACAGGATGAATCTCTGCAAAAGGTTTTTGATTTTCTTTATAATAACATGAAAGAGGAGGTTACGCTGGAAAGTATAGCAGCACATGTACATCTGAATCCGGCAGCTTTATGCAGGTCGTTTAAACGTAAAACAGGAATAACTATATTCCGGTATCTGAATAAAATACGAATTGAAAATGCCTGCCGGTTATTATCCTATACGGAATTAACTATTTCCCAGATTGCTTATGAATCCGGATTTAATAATATCCCCCATTTTAACCGGCAATTTAAACTGATTACAAATACTTCCCCCAGTGATTACCGCAGCCGCATTGAAAAGGTGGAAGAGTAAGAGCTAAACGAAATACGAACAAAAGAACATAAAATAAAAACGAATTTATTCATTATGCTGGCGCAGATTTAAATCTGTACCTAAACTACCTGATCCGTGAACAAATTTGTTCTTTTGTTCTTTTGTTCTTTTGTCTTCTTTATGCTTTTTTCTTCCTGTGCTTTCTGATATAAATGTAATAGCCACTCAGTGGCAGTGTTACTCCTACCAGACAGGCGACCAGATAAAGTATCCGGGTAAATATGCCACCCCAGCTTCCTACATGGATTGAATAGATCCAACCACGCATTTTGGAAGATTTAGGATTGTCTTTATACAGTTGTATTTCGGTAATTTCGCCGGTACGGCTATCAAAAACATATTTATCAGAAGCACGGGTATTGCCTGCTTTGGCTGTACTTACCGTAGCGGAGCCATTCTGCAGAGAAATTGTTTTATAACCGGAATTGCTTTCGGCGAGCTGATGATAAATGTTTGTCCAGATTACGTAATCAGGACTTTTTTCCGCACGGCCACCTCTTTCTCCACGTTCGCCCGAAGGTTTACCGGATGAAGCCTGTACCTGGTTGGGTTTTGGTTGCGGTTGGCTATGCCCCTGGGTTATCTCTACACCGAATAGTTTATAGAATCCGGTATGATACCAGTCAAAAGACCAGGTTAATCCGGTAAGAGCCATGGTGAGCAGGATGATAGCCATATACATACCACCCACCAGATGCATATCATACCAGAAACGGAAACGTCCGGCACCGGTTTTAATCCTGGTACGCCTTTTCAGTGTAGTAATAGTTTTAGGCAGCCAGATAATAATTCCGGTGATAAGAATAAAAACAAAAATTAGTGTTGATGTTCCTGTCAACATTTTCCCCCAATTGATTTTATCCCGTTGCATGGGATATAGAAACCAACGGTGCAAACGGCGTACGGCTGAAAAGAACTCTCCTTTGGCATACGGAGTTACAGTATCTACCACCTCTCCGGTATAGGGATTTACCACTACCGACGTTCGTCCCATACCCGACATTCCCATCCGGTACGTCCTGTTTGGCTGCGCCGGAAAAGTGACACTGGAAACAGATACGCTATCCGGCAGTTGTTTCTGTACCATCGGGATCAACTCGTTCAATGGAATGGGATTCTCTTTCACCTCGTTTACATAAAAACGTTTCGGATTGGTGATCTGCTGAATCTCTGTTTCAAAAACAAGCAAAGCCCCGGTCAGACAGAGTATTGTTATAATAATTCCAAAAGGAATAGCCAACCAGAGATGCAGTTTTACCAGTATTTTTTCATGTTCATGCTTTTACAAAACACTCAGGATATAACAGTGCATATCCTGAGTGCTTCATTTAATATTTATAATAAAACAGGATTTAGAAAATACCTATATAAGTAGATGTTCCTCCGAATTTTTCAAGAGATGCACCTTTAGTAAATCCTGTGGATGATTCTGATGATGTATCAAAAATGTAGATATTACCGGCACTACCCATTGGAGCTAACGCCATATAGAATTTTCCATCTTTAGTAATACTGTATTGATATTGTTGCAACCAAAGGTCAGACGGTAAGTCCAGTTTAACAACAGTTCCTTTATATAGATCCACGCGGGAAACACCCCATGCCGCAGCAGCCGAACCACTACCTTTGGCTACATCATAATAAGGTACATAACCAATACCATTACCCACATAGAACCAGCCATTAGAGCCAACTTCAAAACCTAATTTTGCTGAAATATCCAGTTTATAGCTATTATCATAATCTCCGTTGCTTATTTTCAGGATAGACGACGGAGCCGCTGTAATCTGGTAAATATCATTCTTTTCGTCTACATGTGCTGTTGGTGTACGGTATCCCTGTGTTGAGCCTTTACCTACTTCTGATGTAATAACTTTAGGATTAGTTAAAGCGGGGAAATCAACAATCATAGTAGATGCACTGTAAGAAACCGAAGAGTTTGTTTTATCGGTCGATGGATCATATTCCCGTTTATTTAAACCGTAATAAGCTTTTCCGTTTAATACAACCGGAGCATCAATTCTCCAGACATGTAAGCGATTTTCTTTATCTTCATCAGTCAACGGCATTTCAAATTTAACACCTTCATTCATTAAAGTGAAATCATCCAATTTTACAGGTAACAATAAAATCTCGGAAATATGATGTGTATAATTTTCATTTGCATCATATTGAGCTGTAGTAGAAGGCACATCATGCAACAAGGCATAATCTTCGTTTACTTTTGTCCAACGGGGATGAGTTCCTACACCGGCAGAAATATCCAGAGATTTAACTGTGCTATAGGCGTCACCACCCAATACATTAAATTTAGAGATCAATCCTCCCCCATAATTCAGGTTGTAAAGGATTTTTCCATCATAGGAAGCATACACACGGGCTGTTCTGACACAGGGAACCTGAAATCCATAGTTTGTAAAACTAATAGTTCCGGTTGAAATATCTTCAAGTGCCTGCACATAGGTAGCACCGTCAGAACCTTCCGTATCAATACTTACTACGACATTAAAATAAGCTTTAGCATCACCATTTCCGGAATTATTATCCTCTTTATCACAACTAACCAAAGTGATAAGGCAAAAAGCCAAAAGAAAACAACAGAAAAGATTTGAAATTTTTAAACTCATAATTGTATAATTAATAGATTATTAAAATATTTTGTAACTTACTTTTGCATAAAAGGCTCTTCCCGGTTTTTGTAATGCCCAGTTATCAAAGACCTGTTCATCGAAAATATTTTTCGCATCCAGACTAAAAACTAACTTTTGTTTAGGAAATGTATATGTAACCGTTATGTCATGAATAGCCTGTGTAGGAATCATATCTTTTCCCTGGCTTCCCATATTTTCCCAATTCCTGTAAAATTCATGTACATAACTGAGATTATAGATAAGAGAAAGTATAGAACCCTTTTGGAAAACATTCCGGGTTTTATATTCCAGATTATTATTCCAGGTAAAGAAAGGAGCATTACGCAAACGGTTCCTGTAATAAGCATATTCGGTGCCATGCTCGTCATATTGCAGATTAAACCGGGCATTGAAATTAGAGAGATTGGAGGTAAAAGTTATCTTATCATTATAATCATACAGAAACTCCACGTCCACACCTTTACTCATTACTTTTCCAAGGTTTTCATATCCATAGGTATCATCATTGGAGTTCGAAACGGAACGCGAGATCATATCCCGTATATCCCGGTAAAAGAAATTCACATCAACTCCTATTTTATGTTTATTCCAGATAAACGGACCTGCATTGAATCCCAGATTTATATTATAACTACTTTCCGGTTTCAAATCATAAGATGATACTACATTTTCAGAAGTATTACCTAATAGTTCGGTTCCTTCCGGCAGGCGTAGTGCTTTTTCGGCAGAGGTCAGTACAAGAAAACGGGGAAATAGCTCATAAGAAAGAGCCAATCCATAACCGGATGTTTTCATTGTTTTATCATGTTCATCTGCAACGATTTCTTTATTAACGGTTTTAAAATCTTTCAACCGTACATTTTGTACATAGTATTTATAAAAAAGAGAGGATTTGAAACGATCATCAAACAGACTGTTTTCATAGGTAAATCCGAGAATATTTTTAGTCAGATACCGTGTATCAGTAAGTTCGCGTTGTGCCTGTGGCATCAAAGGATCATCGATATCGCGTGTAAAACGATTTAAAAGATAATGTGCGGAAACTTTATGGTTCGCATGAATATGATAGGCAAGATTCGTACGCCCGGCAAGCATTTTTTCTTTATTTTCTGCTAATGTTGCCTGACCACCTTCACCTCCGCCTTTACTCCATTCCACATCTTCGCCGGTAGTTCTTTTCTTAACTTCTCCATACCAGTTATATTGGGAAGGAATGGTATCAACGACCATCCGGTTGGTATTAGAAAATGAAGCAAACACATTGGCATGCAATCCTTTTATGATATCATTTTTCTCATACTTGAGGTTAACCATTTGGGTAGACTGTTCGGAAGTACGGTTACCATATACAATATGCATAGTAGCTCCGTGTTGTATATCCTTATGCATATCCGAGAAAAGAAATCCAACCAGAAACTGGTCTGCCCATTTTACATCCCTGAAACCGGCATGTGCATTGACTCCCATCGAACGGTAACTATCATGAAACCGTTTTACTTTTACATAGGTCATCTCGCCTAACGGATCACTCACATATATTTGGTCTCCCCATACTTTATAATTATTATCCGTATAATTATAGAACAGGGAACCACCTACGGTAAACCCGGTTTTATCATGGCGGTAGCTACCATTCATATCCCAACGATGTGTATTAAAAGAGCCATAAGAATAGGAGGTTGACAAACTATTACGAGCCGATTTTTTTAATATAACATTTATGGCTCCTCCTAATGCATCTTCAGATAAATGAGCAGGTACCACACCTTTATAAACTTCGATCCGTTCGATCATGGCCGGTGGAATACTGCTTAATGAAAAAGAAGAACCGTAGTTACGAACGGGAATTCCATCAATAAATATACGAATGAAATTACCTGTCAGGCCGTTAATATTATATTGTACATCCGATCCCATCCCGCCCGACTGGCGAATACGTACACCGGCAGTACGGTCTAATAGTTCGGTGGTTTGTATAGATTGGAATTCTAACTTTTTTGTATCAATCAGGCCTACTGCAAAACCCTGATCTTTTAGTTTTTTTATTTCAGATTTACCCCAAACAACCACATCATCAAGTTCCATTGTAGCGTTGACTTCCAACGTGATTGGCAACACTACTTCATTACTGTTTACTTCTACAGCTAAACTCAAAGGTTCGGCTTCGATTGTTTTTGTTTCTATGATATGTTCACCAAAAGGAATATCGTTTAATTCATACTGCCCATCATCATTTGAAACAGCATATACCTGTAATTTCTGTATATAAACAACAGCATAAGATACAGGCCGTCCGTCTTTAAATTTTAATTTACCACGAATCTTTCCGGAACTGGCATAGCTAAGATTACATAAAAAAAGAAATAAAAGAATGAAGAAACTTTTCATTTTTTCTTAAGTAGTTTTAAACCTTTTACATGAAAGGATGTCTGTTAATTATCTATTTTATGTCGTTGAGTTAATTTCTTTACGACTTTGCAAAGTTCCGTTAAATACAAAACCGGAACAATCCCTCTATATAGGTATTCTAATAAACACAATACCTATGTATAGGGATAGTTTTATATTTAGTTGTGATAAAATCAGTACCTTTGCACTATGATTAATTACAGACCGGATGCCTGGTTACCTACAACCAAAAAAGAAGTTGAAGCACGTGGGTGGGATTACATTGATGTAATTCTGTTTAGCGGGGATGCCTATGTGGATCACCCATCATTTGGAGCAGCTGTTATCGGGCGTACACTCGAAGCCGAAGGTTTACGCGTTGCCATTGTGCCCCAGCCGGACTGGCGGGGTGATTTCCGGGATTTCAGGAAGTTGGGAAAGCCCCGGTTATTTTTTGGTGTATCCGCCGGTGCAATGGATTCGATGATTAATCATTATACTGCGAATAAACGTTTGCGGAGCGACGATGCCTATACACCGGATAAACGGCCAGGCATGCGTCCTGATTATCCAAGTATCGTATACTCTACTATATTAAAAGAACTTTATCCGGATGTTCCGGTGGTGTTGGGTGGGATTGAAGCTTCGCTTCGTAGGCTTACCCATTACGATTACTGGCAGGATAAACTGAAGCCGGGAATTCTGGTGGAAAGTAAAGCCGACCTGCTGATTTACGGTATGGGTGAATTACCATTAAAAGAACTGGCTAAACGGCTGATACAGGGTGAACCTTTTCATTCTATACAGGATATCCGTCAAACCGCCTACCTAACCAATCCAGTAGATTTGCGGGAAGGAGATATTCAACTTTTTTCGCATGAAGAGTGCCTGAAGGATAAACTGAAACAGGCGAAGAATTTTCGCCATATAGAAGAAGAGTCTAATAAATATAATGCTTCGCGAATACTGCAAAAGGTACAAGGAAAAACAATTGTTGTAAATCCTCCTTTCCCCCCTATGCAGGAAAAGGAGATTGATGCATCTTTTGATTTACCCTATACCCGGCTGCCACATCCGAAATACAAAGGAAAAGTAATACCGGCTTTTGAGATGATTAAATTTTCCGTCAATATACACCGTGGCTGTTTTGGTGGATGTGCTTTTTGTACGATCTCGGCACATCAGGGAAAGTTTATCGCTTCCCGCAGTAAAGAATCGATATTGAAAGAGATCCATGCGATTACCCGCATGCCGGATTTCAAAGGTTACTTAAGTGATTTGGGAGGCCCTTCGGCCAATATGTACCGGATGAAAGGAAAAGACGAATCAATCTGCCGGCAATGTAAAAAGCCGTCCTGTATTTCGCCTGCTATCTGTAAAAATCTGGATGCCGACCATTCTTATTTACTGGATATATATAAAGAAGTAGATAAATTGCCCGAGATTAAAAAGTCGTTTATCGGAAGTGGAGTGCGGTACGATATGTTATTACACCGGTATCCGGATGAGCAGTTGAATCAATCAGCCCGAAATTATACTGAGGAATTGATCGCCCGGCATGTATCCGGAAGGCTTAAAGTCGCACCGGAACATACTTCTGCGGAGGTATTAAAATATATGCGTAAACCGTCGTTTGAACAATTCGGGCAATTTAAAAAGCAGTTTGATAAAATAAACCTGCGTTACGGATTAAAACAACAGTTGATTCCCTATTTTATTTCCAGTCATCCGGGATGTAAAGAAACGGATATGGCCGAACTGGCTATCCAGACCAAAAATATGCAATTCCAACTGGAACAGGTGCAGGACTTTACCCCTACCCCGATGACACTGGCTACCGAAATGTACTATACCGGTTACAATCCGTATACATTAGAAAAAGTATATACAGCCCGCTCCAAAGAACAGAAACTTGCCCAGCGGCAATATTTCTTCTGGTATAAACCGGAGTTCTGTAACCAGATTATGCAATCCCTGCAACGGGCCGGACGGAAAGATCTGATTACCCGGTTGTTCGCAAAACGAAATCGAGAGTAAACAGAGCGTTTGCAAGCAAAGATTTCCCGGATTCGTCCGGTTCCTGTAAACAGGAAACTAAATTTTTAAAAATATCAGGAACAAGCTTTACCGAACGAATTAGTTGAGCCTGAAACAGTTCAAATCTCACTCTCTCCCTCTCTTTTTTCAGTTTTTTCTTTATCTCGGAAGAATCAGTATTTATAAATGTGGTAAGATGTGAAGGTATATCCATTATATAATAAAAGGTCAATGAAAAAAGAAATGCCTCCTGATTCTCTGACAATTTCTTTATAGCATTATCACTTTCTGTTGGAAAATCTTTATTACCTTCCAGAACTGCTTCGTATATTTTTTGATAAATCTTTAATAGTTCTATATAATTCATTGACAAAGAATGTTTTTTCACAGCGTTTAAATATCTTTTTCTATTTTTCTTATAAAAAATTGTTTCAGGTTTTCCTTCTTCCAGTATTTCTTCAAGGCAATATTTTAATTGAAAAAATGTTTTCCAAAAGCTATATTTAAAAACCAATACCAGATCAGGAACTTTTACCCGGTCTACAATCTCCAAAACGATTTGTTTATCTTCTTCTCTTAACTTTTCCGAACCTAAAAACTCCTGCATTTCCCTTATTAACTGTTTAGGGTCATTGATTTCCATTTGTTTGCGCAAAAACATTTGTGCATCCAGCATGTCCGAAGCAAACATTTGGCGGCGGTATTCGGATATTTTTTCATCTAATGATATACCAAGTTTGCAAGCAAATTCCTCCCAAAAACAAGAATAGCCTTTACCATATTCCGGCATTTCATTATAATAAGTAATTGTTTCTATCATCAAATTAAAAAGTTTATCCCTCTGTGGCTGAGGCAATGTTTCCATTTCATAAAAGGAATAATAGTATTCCATATTTTCTTTATTTACCTTATGCAATTCTTCATATGCCGGCTTAATATATTTATTTACATAATGGATTATGTATTTAATATGTTTATCTAACTGTAAAACTGTTATTTGTTCCTGAGCCAGTTTTTTCTTTAACCTGTTTAGTCTTCTTTTATCCATAGCGTTTGTATTTAAATATGATCTTCTTTTATTATCGTAACTTATAAATTAAGGATTATATTGTGTTATTCCGGCTTTTTTTGAAAAAAAAGAGCGAGTTTTAACATAAACCCACTCTTTCTGAATTAAGAATAAATAAACTATCTTTTAGTTCTTATATTTCTTCGCCCATTCTTTTACTGTACTGCTTTCTATATTTACTCCGAATTTTTTAGCTTTCATCATGATCCGGTGTGCCAGCTGAGCTTTTTCTTTTTCAGAAGCATAACGGAAATAAGATTCAGCTGCATGTATATGCTGAGCATCCGGCATTGGATATTCGCGGCTTTCAGGTATACCAAAATCAGACGCACGTAATTGTTTTCTTTCCTGTGTATCTAATTTATCGGAATTTCTACCGGTTGATTTGGAACCCGTTTGGGATGCTGTTTTTGTTGTTGCTTTTGATGTAGGTCTTGAAGCAGCTTTTGTCGGAGCTTTTGTTGTACTTTTAGAAGAAATCTTCGGTGAAGATTTAGAAGCTGATTTCGAAGTACTTTTGGATGAAGTAGATTTCGAAGTCTCTTTGGCTGAACTTTTAGGTGCAGATTTTACTGCTGTTGCAGTTGAACTTTTTGTTGAACTTTTCGTTTTAGTTTTCATAATTAAAAATGGTTTTATTAATAAAACGTTCAGGCTTTTAACGTCCTGATTTACCCATAAACAAAAGAAGAGGGTAAAAAGATCATTTTACGGTAAAAAAACTAGTTAGCACTCACTGCGTTCGTTAGATGTTAAGTAGTCATCATTCGCTTCTCTCATTAGGAGTTTAGGAGTAAAGTTATTATCTTCTACTTGACTACTAACGAACGCAGTGAGTGCTGACTACTTGACTACTTAACTACTATTTATCTACTTATCAACAACTTACATTTTTAAGGAGAAAAAAGTAATAAAAACGCTTGTTTTTTTTGAGCGGAATACCTACCTTTGCACCCGGGTAAGTCCTATACGGCATGCTCCCTCAGAACTCCCCCAGGGCTTGACCGCAGCAAGGGTACTTGGTTGTAGCGGCGCGATGTAGTCAGCTTACCCACCTGCCTCTTTAGCTCAGTTGGCCAGAGCACGTGATTTGTAATCTCGGGGTCGTTGGTTCGAATCCAACAAGAGGCTCAAACAAATTGATAATGGACAATTGACAATTGACAATTTATTTACACGAAAGATAATTGTCGTATTGTCAATTGTCCTTTTTTAGTTATATCGAACTCAACATGACTAATAGCAACAACATACTACTTCCCAGCGCTATGAGAGGCGGACTCAGTCTGGGTATTTTCTGGATAATAAAATATCTGTTTTTTATGTTTGGTTCCGGCAGTATGCTTCTGTATAGTATCTATTATATTCTTACTCCCTTTACACTGGTGTTTGCTTATTACCTGACAAGATCATTCAGAGAATTGGAAGGAGGTAGAATCAGTTTTCTGCGGGCATGGGGATTCGGTATTCTTTTATACTTCTTTGCCGCACTGATCGTTTCGATTGCCCATTACACCTATTACGCATATATAGCTCCTCCCGGCCTGCTGGAAGAGACATGGGAAAGTGCAAAAAATATGTTGCTTACAATGAATTCCTCACCGGAAATGGTAGAAGCAATTAATCAACGAGGGGTACCCACCCCTATATCTATGACTTTTTATCATATAGGAAGTAATGTGATGTGGGGTGTATTATTTTCTATACCTGTTGCTATAGCTGCTAAGCTAACGGCAAATCCTATACAATCCAATAATAACCAATCTGAGAATAAAGAATAATGGATATATCCGTAGTTATTCCTTTATACAACGAAGCTGAGTCGTTACCGGAACTTCACGAATGGATCAGCCGGGTAATGAATGAAAATGGTTTTTCATATGAAATCATTTTTATAGATGATGGAAGCACCGACAATTCATGGGAAATCATTGAGAGTCTAAGTAAAAATCAGGAGACAGTAAAAGGAATTAAATTCCGTCGTAATTATGGTAAATCCCCGGGATTACACTGCGGTTTTCAACGGGCACAGGGTGATGTGGTTATTACTATGGATGCCGATCTGCAGGATAGCCCCGACGAAATACCGGAACTGTTCCGGATGATACAAGAGGAAGGATATGATTTGGTATCGGGCTGGAAAAAGAAAAGATATGACCCTATTTCCAAAACAGTGCCTACCAAACTGTTTAATGCGACTGCCCGCCGTTTTTCGGGTATTTATCTGCACGATTTCAACTGCGGACTCAAAGCGTATAAGAATGTGGTGATCAAAAACATAGAAGTTTATAACGATATGCACCGTTATATTCCCTACCTGGCAAAAATAGCAGGATTCAATAAGATCGGGGAAAAAGTGGTACAACACCAGGCACGCAAATACGGGACTACCAAGTTTGGCATCAGCCGCTTTTTTAATGGTTACCTGGATCTGGTCACTTTATGGTTTACCTCTAAATTCGGTAAGAAACCGATGCACTTTTTCGGACTATTGGGAACATTGATGTTCCTGATCGGATTTATCTGCCTGATAGTGGTACTGACAGCCAAATTAATATCTATTATTTCCGGCGATTTGCGCCCATTAGTTACAAATTCTCCTTATTTTTACATCGCATTAACCGGAATGATCATGGGTACACAGTTGTTCCTGGCCGGATTTATCGGCGAACTGATCTCGCGCAATGCTCCTAAAAGAAACCAATATAAGATAGAAAACGAAATATGAATCTGCTTGACCTTTCCCGCAAACGTTGCTCTATCCGGCAATACCAGACAGTGCCTGTAGAAGAAGAGAAAATTGCTTACATACTTGAAACAGCCCGTCTGGCCCAATCGGCGGTTAATTACCAACCCTGGTATTTTCTGGTAATACAGCAGGAAGAACAACGCAATAAAGTAACAGAGTGTTATCCGCGGAAATGGATGAAACCGGCTCCTCTCTACATTGTAGTATGTGGCGATCATACACAATCATGGAAAAGAGGTAATGATGGAAAAGATCATCTGGATATAGATGCCGGAATTGTAACTGAACATATCTGTCTGGCAGCTGCCGAATTGAACCTGGGATGTTGTTGTGTTTGTAATTTTGATAAAGATATGTTTTGCAAACATTTTAATGTTCCCACCCATATAGAACCAATAGCGATTATACCCATTGGATATCCAACTGATCCTGATTTATTTACCACAATCCCAAAGAAACGGAAACCCCTGGAGGAAATCGTTGTGCGGGAGTCTTTCTAAACCAATATGTCATTTATAGAAATCATCTTATTAGCAATCGGCCTTTCGATGGATAGTCTGGCCGTATCCGTTACCGGGGGTGCGGTGATCCGGGATTGTACAAAAAGAAATATAATGAAAATCGCACTGGTCATGGGGTTATTCCAGGCCGGTATGACTGTGATAGGCTATGGGGCAGGATTAACATTTGCCTCTTATATCGTTGCCTTCGACCATTGGATCGCTTTCCTTTTGCTTCTCTATTTAGGAGGTACTATGATTTATAATAGTATTTTCGAAAAAGATGAAGATAAAAAGATGAATCCGCTGGATATGAAAACCCTGCTGGCATTAGGGGTGGCTACCAGTATTGATGCCCTGGCCATTGGGCTTTCGCTGGCGTTATTGAACGATACCATTACCCTGCAGGCCTGTATTATCGGGATTGTAACATTTGCTTTTTCCGGCTTTGGCGTTTTCTTTGGTAACAGATTCGGCAAGAAGATCAATCTGAAACTGGATCTGATCGGAGGGATTATCCTGATTGCTATCGGTACCAAAATACTATTGGAACATACTATTTTTGCGTAAACCTGTTTTTGTACTAATGAAAGGGAACGCAGATCTCGCAGATTACACAGAATTACGCAGATTAATTTATTTTTGAAGAAAATTAGATTCGATGAAAAAGATTTATACACTTTATATACTTGCGTCTGTTTTTGTCCTTACCGGATGTGAAGAGAAAAAGCAATATTTTGAAGAAAGCGGATCTGTGTTTCATACATTGTACCGTATTAAGTATGAATCGCCTGTTCTGCTTACGGAAAAGATTGATGCGGAACTTCAGGCGTTTAATCTTTCTCTCAATCCATTCAATCCCAATTCCATTATCGCAAAGGTAAATAATAACGAACCGGTAGAAGTAGATGAATGGTTTACAGATGTATTTAATAAATCTATCGAAATATCCTCCCGCACAGAAGGAGTCTTTGATGCCACCAGCGCTCCACTGATTAACTTATGGGGATTCGGATTTAGCAAAGCAGAGCAGGCAACCTCTGAAAAAATAGATAGCATCCTGCAATTTGTAGGTTATCAAAAAATCCGGCTACAGGGTAAAGAAGTCATCAAAGAAGATCCACGAATAATGCTAAACTTTTCAGCTATTGCCAAAGGATATGCCTGCGATGTGATTGCTGCTTTGTTGGAACGGGAAGGCGTAGAAAACTATATGGTTGAAATTGGTGGCGAATTTGTAATTAAAGGAGTAAACCCCAATGGAGATTGCTGGAGACTGGGCATTAATAAACCGGAAAATGATTTGAGTGGTACTATACACAAAGTTGAAGAAGTGCTGAAACCCTGTAAGAAGTGCGGAGTAGCCACATCGGGCGACTATCGCAACTATCGTGAGAAAGACGGGCAAAAATTCGGCCACACAATAGACCCCCGTACCGGTTATCCGGCCATACAGAATATTCTGAGTTCAACTGTTGTGGCTGCTGATTGTATGACAGCTGATGGCTACGCAACCGCCTTTATGGCCATGGGGCTGGAGAAAGCAATAGAGGTAGCTGCCAACATTCCGGACATCGAATATTACTTTATTTATGCTGACGAAAACGGAATTCATCAGGCCAACTATTCAAAAGGAATGATTCCTTACCTGCCCAACCGGCAGGAATTAGCCATTCTGGAAAATATCTAAAACTTACAACTCCTACAACTTCTTCAGTTCTGTATATACTCTTTGAATAGGTAATCCCATCACATTGTAAAAACTTCCCTGGATACTTTCTACACCAATATAGCCGATCCATTCCTGGATGCCATAGGCACCAGCTTTATCAAAGGGTTGGTAATTTTCTATATAATAAAGTATATCATCGTCGCCCAGCATGGCAAACCGGACGGTAGATGTTACGGAAAATTCTATTCGTTTCTGACTGGTAACAATACATACACCTGTAATTACCTGATGGGTATTGCCGGACAATGAACGAAGTATCCGGATTGCATCCTGATGATCCTGCGGTTTACCAAGAACTTTTCCGTTCAGCCATACGATCGTATCGGCCGTGATCAGTAAATCATCCGGTTGTAATTCCGCCAGATAGGCTTCCGCTTTGTTACGGGCAATATACAGAGGGATATCCTCTCCGCGTAGACCGGCCGGATAAGACTCATCTATATCCGGCATTGGTTTTACTTCAAAAGAAAGTCCTAACCCTGCCAGTAATTCTTTCCGTCTCGGCGAGTTTGAACCTAAAATGATGTTGTAGTTGTTTAAATTGTTGAGCATTATTTTTAGTAGTTAGTAGTTAGTAGTTAGTAGTTAGTAGGAGATTTTCTTTTATTCCCATTTGTTGCATTCCGGATAAATTAAAGAATAACCTTTATTCCCCGACCCATCCTCAACTTGATTGAGGATCTTACTATATACAGTTTGTTCCTTTGCGATCCCCGATCAAGTCATAGGGCTGTTAAATTCTCTGGTATAATTTGTATTAAGTCCTGCAAGGACGGTATATCCTAGCCCAGTACGAAGTGCTGGGTTGCGGTTGCAGATAGTATATTTGAGTGCTGTAAGCACGACATAGTAAAATGCCATTAAATGGGTTTACCACAAATTATGCCGTCCTTTCAGGACTCATTTGTGAAGGGACAATCTCCAACCCAGCACTTCGTACTGGGCTAGGATATACCGTCCTTGCAGGACTTAATACCGGAGAATTTAACAGCCCTGCCATCAAGTCGGGGAACAACGTCTGTTTTTATTTATCATTTTATAAAGCATTTTATACTAAACGAGTATAGCGAGTGTTCTACTAACTACCAATTACCAGCGACCAGCCGGAGAGATAACTCCTGCTCGCTTCGCGAGCGTTCACCATCCAAAGGCTTCTTTTTCCATCCAGTCATCATTAGCCTTTAGAGTTTGTTCTATGATTTCACGGGCTATTCCTTCACCTCCTTTGTGAAGTGAGATATATTTAGCTATAGATTTGATTTCCGGGGCAGCATCTGCCGGAGCTACCGGTAAACCAACACGGCACATGATTTCATAGTCGGGTATATCGTCTCCGGCATACATGATCTCATCTTCCCGCAAGCCTGTTTTTTCCAGAAAGTGTTCAAAATCTTTGATCTTTACAGCACTACGCATATAGATGTGTTCTACACCTAACCGTGAGAAACGCGTTTCTACCGCATCTGTATATCCTCCTGTTATAATGGCTACATGATATCCTTTCTTCACGGCCAGTTGAATGGCATATCCATCTTTTATATTGACGGTTCGCATAGGGTCTCCATTAGGATGCAGAGGAATAATATCTCCGGAAAGTACACCATCCACATCAAAAACAAATGCTTTTATCTTCTTCAGATCGTAATTGATACTACTCATTATTGTTAGGATAATTAGTAGTTAGTAGATAGTAGTTGGTAGTTAGTAGAAGACTTGCTTTGTTGAACATTCTACTAACTACTAACTACCAACTACTAACTACTCTTTCATATTATTTTCTTTATAAATATTCTGGCTTAATAGCTGATAAATTGTTCGCATAGCCGGATCTTCCAGCATTGCCATCTGTTTATCTATAATATTTTTATCATAGCGTACAGCGGGACCGGTTTGAGCTTCTGCCGGTGGTATTTCCCCGATCTTTGCTGCTGTTTCATTGATCAAAGGAAGTAGTACGTCATACGGAATATCCTGCTTTTCCAACACCTTTGCTGCCAACGCATACATATGATTGGTAAAGTTACAGGCAAACACCGCTGCCAGATGCAGGCTTTTCCGTTTTTCGGAAGAGAGCCAATGTACCTCTTTTGTCAATGCCTTCGCCACTTTCTTTAGAATCTTTTCATCTTCCGGATTATTTAATTCCAGAAAAACAGGTACTCCTTCCAACGATATACGGCGGTCTTTGGAAAAAGTCTGTAACGGATATAAAACACCATATCGTTGTACATGTCCTTCGAAAACCTCCATCGGTACACTTCCGGCCGTATGCACCCAAAGCCCGTTATTCGGTTTGATCTGCCGGATCAGGTCCGGCAAAACGGCATCTTTGACTGAAAAATATAAAGGTCGGCGTCCGGTAGAACCTCCTCCGGAGATGTAGTCCAGACACATTCCAGACGTTTGGCAAGGGTTTCCGCACTTTCAGCGGTACGGCTATATACCTGCGAAATCGTCATTCCTACCCGTTGCATTTCCAGGGATAACCCGATAGCCAGATTTCCCGCACCAATAAATACAATATTCATATTTTCAGGCGTTTAGAATTTCGTCCGGTGACCGGTATTCCCCAATGTGTATTTTTTCCCATTGAAGGCGGCTTTCATCAAAAGGTTTATTTTCTTTCGTTTTATATCCAAAACCAATAATAGATAATATTTCAATCTGGTAAGGAATATTGAATAGGTTTCGTATATACTGTGCCGAATCCATATCATCCGCAGTTTGCCGCCCACGTACCTGGCACCAGCAACTACCTAAACCCAGATCCTCGGCCTGTAATTGCATCATAATAGACGCAACAGAACAATCCTCTACCCAGGCCTCTCCTTCCATAACATTGGCCATTACAATAACAGCCAGGGCACTCTCTTCCAGAAAAGCAGCACCATGTGGTTTACATCCGGCCAGCTTTTTCAACATCTCTTTATCTTCCACTACCAGGAATTGCCAGGGGTTGCTTCGTTTGGAAGAAGGAGACATCAATGCTGCTTTCAGGATTGCCTCTACCTGTTCCGGTGTAAGCAACTGTTCCGTAAATTTGCGGGTACTTCTTCTTGCCTTAATTAACGCTGCAAAATTGTCCATATACTAACTATTAGTTTTAAAATTGGTTTCGTTTACAAAGATAATATTTTTACCTATTCAACACATCCATATTATCTTTGCTTTATTTTCCAATAAGTTTGAATAAAAAGTGCAGTAAGTTTTAATATTATAGGTAATAAGTTTTGTTTAGTTAATTTATTGGCCAATTCTAAAAAACTTACTGGCCGTTACCCTAAAACTTACTGGCCGAAGGGTTCAAAACTTACTGGTCGCAGAAATGAAACTTACTGGTCATGACTTCAAAACTTACTGGTGGCGCAAATGAAACTTACTGGTAAATACCCTAAAAACTTACTGGCCGATAAAAATACCTTTTACTGCTCATAAAAGCTAAAAGTGTGCAATTTTCTATTCATTGTGCTTTGTTTTAAAGAATGTTTAATTACATTTGCAACCAAAGTTATGTAGGATAGATTAGCAATAATCTAACTAGAAATCTAATATCATTAATAATATGAGTTTAAAAATTATTGTATTAGCGAAACAGGTTCCGGATACCCGGAATGTGGGTAAAGATGCAATGAAAGCCGATGGCACTGTTAATCGTGCAGCTCTACCCGCTATTTTTAACCCGGAAGACCTGAATGCTCTGGAACAGGCTCTACGTCTGAAAGACACCTATCCCGGAACAACAATTACCCTTCTGACTATGGGACCGGGGCGTGCGGCTGAAATTATCCGTGAAGGTTTATATCGTGGTGCTGACGGTGGTTATCTTTTAACCGACCGTGCATTTGCTGGTGCAGATACACTGGCTACCTCGTATGCTATTTCTATGGCAATCCGGAAAATCGGAGAATATGACCTGATCCTCTCCGGACGGCAGGCCATTGACGGCGACACCGCCCAGGTGGGTCCGCAGGTTGCTGAAAAACTGGGATTAAGCCAGATCACATATGCAGAAGAGATCAAAGATATTAAAGATGGCAAGATTACTGTAAAACGCCGCCTGGAAAGAGGAGTAGAAATAGTAGAAGGAAAACTACCGCTTGTTGTTACCGTAAATGGCAGCGCGCCCGCATGCCGCCCCCGGAATGCGAAATATGTACAACAATACAAACACGCGAAAACCGTTACCGAAAAGCAGGATGCCGATATTGATTATACAGATTTATACAGTTTGCGCCCTTACCTGAATCTGCAGGAATGGAGTGTAGCTGATGTAGATGCCGATGTAAAATGGTGCGGACTATCCGGGTCTCCTACCAAAGTAAAGAAAATCGAAAATGTTATCTTCCAGGCCAAAGAGAGCAAAACTCTTGAACCCACAGATGATGCTATCGACGAATTAATGAAAGAATTAATTGCTAATCATACTATTGGGTAGTTAGTAGATAGTAGTTAGTAGTTAGTAGTTAGTAGAATATTCGCTACGCTGTTTAATCTCTTAAACTGGTCGAAAAGGTTTTCTACTAACTACTAACTCCCGACTACTAACTACTATGAAATCAAAAACATATGAACAACTTATTTGTATATTGCGAAATAGAAGATGGCATTGTGGCTGATGTGAGTCTTGAACTACTCACTAAAGGACGCACACTTGCCACTACTCTGGGATGTAAGCTTGAAGCTGTTATCATCGGTGAAAACCTGGACAGTATCGGTGCACAGGTATTTCCTTATGGAGTAGATGTTCTTCACCTGTTTGACGACACACGTTTATATACGTATACTTCTCTTCCTCATACCTCTATACTGGTAAAACTTTTCGAAGAAGAGAAACCACAAATCGCTCTCATGGGCGCAACCAGTATCGGACGGGATCTGGGGCCACGTGTTTCTTCTGCCCTGTTCAGTGGATTAACAGCCGACTGTACCTCACTGGAAATTGGTAACCACGAAGAAAAGAGAGAAGGTAAAGTGTACGAAAATCTGCTTTACCAGATTCGCCCTGCCTTCGGTGGTAATATTGTAGCTACTATTATCAATCCTGAATGCCGTCCACAAATGGCAACTGTACGGGAAGGGGTAATGAAAAAAGAGATACTGGATGCGAATTACAGCGGAGAGACCAAAAAACATGAAGTAGCCAGCTATGTATCTGATGCGGACTTTGTAGTAGCTGTTATCGATCGCCAAATCGAAAAGAGCAAAGTCAATATTAAAGGTTCGCCGGTTATTGTAGCCGGAGGATATGGAGTAGGGTCAAAAGAAAACTTCCGTTTATTGTATGATCTGGCCGGTGTATTAGGCGCAGAGGTAGGCGGTTCACGTGCTGCTGTGGATGCCGGATTTATTGAACACGAACGGCAGATCGGACAAACAGGTGTAACCGTACGTCCCAAACTGTACATTGCCTGTGGTATCTCAGGACAGATCCAACACATCGCCGGTATGCAGGAAAGTTCCATCATTATTTCCGTAAATAATGACCCGAACGCTCCCATCAACACAATTGCCGATTATGTGATCACAGGAAGCATCGAAGAAGTTCTTCCTAAAATGATTAAGTATTATAAGAAAAATATGAAGTAAAAATAGTAGTCAAGGAGTCAGCACTCGTTACACTCGTTAGTAGTTATCAGTCGCTACGCTCCTTAGTAGTCAAGGAGATAAATAGTAATAATAATGTCATCCCAGTCATTTGAACAATTAGTTGTTTGGCAGAAAGCACATCAGTTAGTACTTTCAATATATAAAATAACAAAGAACTATCCCAAAGATGAAATTTTTGGTTTGGTGAATCAAATGAGACGTGCCGCTATTTCCATTACTGCAAATATCGCAGAAGGATATAGTAGAATCGGTTCGAAAGACAAATTACGTTTCTATAATATCTCTCAAGGGTCTTTAGAAGAAATACGCAATTTTATTATTCTATCAAAAGATTTAGAATATATTACTCAGGATGACAAACTGGCATTAAATGATATGGCAATGGATGTAAGCCGTTTATTAAATGCCTATTGTAAAGCACTTATTGAAAAATATAAAGTAGAAATATAAATTTTCTACTTGACTACTAAGGAACGTAGTGACTGATAACTACTAACGAGCCTTGCGAGTGATAACTACTTAACTACTTAAAAAATAAAATTATGGCTAATTTTTATTTAGATAATCCCAGCTTAAAACATCATCTGAATCATCCTTTGATGAAACGGATTGTTGAGTTGAAAGAACGTAATTATACCGACAAAGATAAGTACGACTATGCTCCTATTGATTTTGAGGATGCAATGGATAGTTATGACAAAGTATTGGAAATTGTCGGAGAAATCTGTGGAGAGATTATTGCTCCGAATGCGGAAAGTGTAGACCATGAAGGCCCTACTGTAAGTAACGGACGGGTAACCTATGCCAGAGGCACACAGGAAAACCTGGATGCCGTACGCAAAGCCGGCCTGATGGGTGTTGCAATGCCACGCCGTTATAACGGATTGAATTTCCCGATTGTACCTTATATTATGGCCGCTGATCTGGTATCACGGGCGGATGCAGGTTTCGAAAACCTCTGGGGATTGCAGGATTGTGCAGAAACATTGTATGAGTTTGGCAACGAAGATCAACGCGAACGTTATCTGCCCCGTGTATGTGGCGGCGAAACTATGTCGATGGACTTAACCGAGCCGGATGCAGGTTCAGACCTTCAATCGGTCATGCTGAAAGCCACTTACAGCGAAGAAGATGGTTGCTGGTATCTGAACGGTGTCAAACGTTTCATAACAAACGGGGATGCGGATATTCACCTGGTGTTGGCCCGTTCGGAAGATGGTACGCGCGACGGACGTGGCCTGTCTATGTTTATCTACGACAAACGTAACGGAGGTGTAAACGTACGCCGTATTGAAAATAAATTAGGTATCAAAGGATCTCCTACCTGCGAATTGGTATACCGGAATGCAAAAGCAGAACTGTGTGGCGACCGCAAACTGGGATTGATTAAATATGTAATGGCTTTGATGAATGGTGCCCGTCTGGGTATCATGGCACAGGCTGTAGGAATCTGTGAAGCTGCTTACCGTGAAGGATTGGCATACGCTAAAGAGCGTAAACAATTTGGTAAAGCTATTATTGAATTTCCGGCTATATATGAAATGGTAGCCCTGATGCGTGCAAAAACAGACGCATCCAGAGCCATGCTATACGAAACGGCCCGTTTTGTAGACATTTACAAAGCGCTTGAAGATATTTCACGTGAGCGTAAACTGACTCCGGAAGAACGTCAGGAGATGAAAAAATACAGCAAACTGGCGGACGCCTATACTCCACTGGGTAAAGGTATGACAACGGAATACTGTAACCAGAATGCATACGATGCCATCCAGATACATGGTGGTTCAGGGTTTATGAAAGATTATGCCTGCGAACGTATTTACCGGGATGCCCGTATCACCAATATCTACGAAGGTACAACCCAGTTGCAGGTAGTTGCAGCCATTCGCCACGTCACCACAGGAACCTATCTGAACCAAATGCGTGGATACGAAGAACTGGAATACAAAGCTGATCTGGAAGATTTGAAAAATAAACTGATTGCTATGACTGCCAAATACGAAGAGATGGTAAGTCTGGTAACAGAAACAAAAGATAACGAATACATCGATTTCCAGGCCCGCCGTATGGTAGAAGCAGCAGGACATATTATTATGGGCTACCTCCTTCTGCAGGATACAAACAAAGATGAAAGTTTCCGCCACTCTGCCGAAGTATACATCAATTACGGACAGGCCGAAGTGAATAAAAACTATTCTTATATTACCGGCTTCGATCGTGAAGATCTGGGATCCTTCAAACAGAGCTAACAAAGAAAGAAGAATCCGAATAAAATAAAAACGCAGATTCCTGTATATGGAATCTGCGTTTTTTATTTCATAGATAAATCTTTATTTCGGAAAAACAAATTCTTCCAATTTAATATCTTCTTCATTATCCGGTAAGCTTATACCTACAGATTCAAAACATTTATCAAAA
>JAJQAZ010000018.1 GCA_021203545.1 Tannerellaceae bacterium
ATTTATTTCCAAATGTTGTTCTATTATTTATGCACGCTTGCCATTCATGACCATTTTTGCATATCCACCAAACAGTTTTATTGCTTCTTGCTGTAATTTGCTGAGGCAGTAACTCGTTATTTTTCTGATAATTCCATTCATCTGCTACCTGTGGAAATGTAGATAACAAATCATTATAACCAACTAAAACTTTTTGTCCTGCGCAATACGGACAGCCTGTATGCCTTTTGGATGTACGATTACTAATCCTTGCCCGATAGCTATGTCCTTTAGGGCATATCCACCAAGCATAAACATCACTGTGTGCACTATAATCTTCTGGACTCTTTTCGTTTAATACAAAATTCCATTCTCTTGCAATTTCGGAATATTCAATCATTAGATTCTTTTTATGCACCGTGCCCCCTTTATATTCTTCTTCCAGAACAATATGGACAACTACTACCAGCAATTCTACTCTTAACAGAAGAACGCCACATATTTTTACAATTTCCACAAATCCATTTATACTTTATTTGCGAGCTAATACGTACCTCATTCGGCCTTAAGGGTTCATTTCCATCAAAATCCCATTCTTCCGCAATTTGAGGATACTGACTTTCTAAATCATTTACCCCTTCCAATATGCGACGGCCCGCACAAAATGGACAACCATGGCCTTTGTCTTTTGTGCGACTTGAAACTGTTGCCTCCCATGTATTCTTACATTTCTTACATTTCCACATTACTTTTTTGTTGCTATGTGATGTAACCTCATAAGGTTTCAATCTATTATGATCTCCATCCCATTCTTTAGCTAATTCAGGATATTGACTTTCTAGATCATTCATGCCACGTAATACTCGTCGACCTGCACAATATGGGCAACCACTTCCTTTTGTCCTAGCACTAACCGTTGTAATCCATGTCCCTCCACATTGTTTACATCTCCATCTCACTTTTTTATCTGAATGTACAGTCACTTCATCTGGTTGTATACTATTATATTGGCAATCCCATTCTTTAGCTAATTCAGGATATTGACTTTTTAAATTATTTTTGCTCGAAATCCTACGTCCCGAGCAATAAGGACATCCCATTCCCAAGGATCTACAATAAATTTTCATATCCCATGTCTCCCCACATTTTTTACACTTCCAATATACTTTCTTATGAGAAAATGCGGTAACATCACTCGGTTTTATATTTCCATTCAATTCACAATCCCATTCCAAAGCCAAGTTAGGGAATCTGGTTTCCAAGTCGTTTTCCCCACGGCACAACCTTTTGCCAAAACAACGAGGACATCCATAACCCCGTGTTCTATATCCTACACTTGCGCTCCACCTATAACCGCAAATATGACACTTCCAATTCACTATTCTTCCAGAATGAATAGCCATTTCTTTTAACTCATATTCTTTGTTATATTCGTAATCCCAGTCCAGCGCTACTAGTGGAAACAACGTTTCCAAATCATTAATTCCAACTTTGACCTTTTTCCCAACACAGTATGGACAGCCACTTCCCCTTACACGTGTATCTACAGTCGTTATCCACGTCTCGCCACATTTTCGGCATTTCCATGCTACTCTTTTAAATGAATGTGGAAAAATCTCTTTAGGATTAATACCCTCATTTAAAATATAATCCCACTCCTCCATAAGAGAAGGATATAATGTTTCCAAATCCGTTTTTCCAATTATAACCTTTTGATTTGCACAGTACGGACAGCCACATCCTCTCGTTCTGTTACCAATAACTGCTTCCCAAGTTTCATTACATCTACGACATTTCCACCACACATACTTGTGTGAAAATGGAGCCACATCGCTCGGTTTCAAGTCTCCATTGTTCTCATATGACCATTCAGCCGCAATTTCAGGGAATCTTTCCTGCAACGAATCCTCATATCTAATCTTCTTTTTTCCCACTTATCATTGCTCCTATTTTTGATATTATTTCACCGCCCGAATTTAAAACATCTTGTTTTTTGTACTCTGACAATGTGATTGTTGCAGGTTCCTTATCAGTAAACTCTGTGATTGTTTCATTCTCAATGAGTATCTTTTCTGCAAGCATCGGCTCTACATGCTTCTTGATATACCTCCGGTAAAATGAATTTTCTTTCTTCAAGTCATTTCGCTCTTTTTGCAAAGAGTCCACTGCTTCATTCATTGCTCCCTTTTCCTTTTTCTCCTGCAACAAAAGTTTATGCAACTCTGCATCTTGTTGCTCCAACTGTTTCCATGCTTCTACAGCTTTTGCTCCTTGAGTCTGTACTGTTTTATAATAATCATCACGCTCTAACAAATATTTTATTAGCTCTTTGTGCGGCAAATCCGGACGCGATACATAGTCGATATCCAATGGGAGAAATCCAGATTGAGAAATATCTACCTCTCCGCTCTCCCGTTTCCCTAAATCAGATTCTTCCAGCATCCACTTTTTTAAATCTTCGCATCTGCTAAAATCCGTAGACAGGCAATCGTACCCTGATCGTTGCGCATATCTTACCAGTGCTGAATATATTCCCCTCTCTCTGAAGCAACTGGCATCTCCGTTTTTCTCATAGATCAGATAATTTAATGCAATGTTCTTCAATACAGATGAATCATATTTTCTCGGTCTGCCTCCTTTATTCATCCTCACTTGCCTCCAATTTATATTTTTGATACAACACATTTTCATACTGTCCGGCATCGGCACGAAGCCTAAGCAATATACTTTGGATACTATCTTGGTATCCAAAGTCTTTCCTCACATTTTCGATTGTATCAATAAGAAGTTTATAATCACCGTGAAAATTAATTTCTCTT
>JAJQAZ010000106.1 GCA_021203545.1 Tannerellaceae bacterium
GTGTCTAATGAATAACATCAAATTTAAATAAGATATATTGAATGAAATAAATTAAATTTGTAAATAAATTTTAATTATGCTTGATGGAAAATAGTACTGGCACAGCGTATGAAAATTCGAGTGGATTAAAGTGGATTAAAGAGCAACGACCAATGAAAAGCATTATTGTAAGTATAATTTCAGGCTTGTGTTTATTTACTTGTTCTTATGCCTTATGTAAACCCGGAAGGATTAAGAATATATCTGTTTCGGAAACTGTCAGAGATAGTGTGGATGGGTATGGGTTGAAAGTAAAATTGTTTGCTAATGATTCTATTTATAGATACGATAAGGATGAAAGTCTGAGATCAAAACACTATTTGAATCCGGATTCTCACATAAAAAGAGTGCTTTTCTATACAAATGGTGTCGTAGAGTATATTGAATATAATCCTGTTTTTTCGGAGGATTCTCTCATAGAGGAGTACTTTTATAATTCGGGAAAGATACAATTCTCTATTTGGGCGAAAGATACTGTTTTTACGGCAGCAGGAAACACGATACATTCTACCAGATTCTATACTTCATATTATGAAAATGGATGTATACAGGAGTATGCTCATCAGGGGATATTCCGGGGTGTTGGAACTACTGTAGGTACTGTTACTAAACTGGATTCATTAGGAACTATAGTAAAAACAATTCATTGTATATATCCCAAACAAACTGATGAGGAAGTAGAACAAAAGGGTGTTTATACGTATGTGGTAGAGAGTGAATATTATGAAAACGGACAACCTAAATGGGAGAAAGTATTCACTAATTATTTTTATTACGAAATTGATGAAACAGAGAAGCAACCAACAGGTACATGGAGATATTACGATTCAGAAGACAATCTTATTTCAGAGAAGATATACAATAATTATATACAGAATGAACCTGTGGAAATAAAATGAAAAGATTTTTTTATTTATCTTTGGTGCAATCATGAACACATTATTCCAATGAAAAAGTATTTTTTATTTTTAATTCTTGCCTGTGTAGGCTGTTTTGCGTGTACGCAAACGAAGCAAAAAGAAGAAACCGTAAACATTCAGAATCCGTTGCCTGTGGCATACGGTGATCCGTTTATTCTGAAAGCGTCCGATGGTAATTTTTATATGTATGGAACCAGTGGCGACAATGGGTTTAAGGTGTATTCGTCTGCCGATATGAAGGAGTGGAAAGATGAAGGCCTTGTGTACCGTGGTGCAACAGAAGAATCATGGACTGTAGATTGTTTTTGGGCTCCGGAAGTGTATGAACGGAATGGTAAATATTACCTGTGGTTTAGTGCTAACTGGAAAGATAATCCAACGAACGAGGAAGAGATTTTCCGGATTGGGGTAGCTGTATCCGATAGTCCGACCGGACCTTTCGTGGAGTTGGATAATAAACCATTGTTTGATCCGGGATATCCGATTATTGATGCAAATCTTTATTTTGATGATGAGAATTGAAGAGTATATCTCTATTATTCCCGTTGCTGCTATAAACATCCGGTAGAAAGTGAAATAGCTGACTGGGCACGGGAAAAAGGATGGTATGACGAAATAGAAGAGAGTTGGATCTATGGTGTAGAAATTTCTCCTGATTTTAAAGAGGTAATCGGCGAACCGGTACTATTGCTTCGTCCGCCTGTAAAAATGGATGACCTGCAGGCAGAGTGGGAGAGTCGTTCGGTTACTTCGCAGGAGGTGAACCGCCGCTGGACGGAGGGTTCTTATCTGATTAAAGAAGGGGATACCTATTATATGTTGTATTCGGCTAATTATTTTGGGGGTGGTAATTATGCGGTTGGATATGCTACTTCAAAAGATCCGCTGGGGCCTTTTGTAAAAGCAGCTAACAATCCCGTATTGGAAAAGAATGTAGAAAAGGGGGGGTAACGTAACCGGCACAGGTCATTGCATGGTGCTGGATATTGACGGCGACCTGTATTGCGTATACCACGCCCGTACTACAGAAACAGGGGATGACCGCGTAGTATTTATTGACCGTATGCAGATCAAAGACGGTATTCTGACCGTAGACGGGCCAACCACACAACCTTTTAGTGTTACGCTAAAATGAAAAATTAAAAATGAGAAGTGAAAAATTAAAAAGTAACAGATTTTAAGTCCTCTGGATTAAGAACATTTGTAACTTTCGTTCGGCGTAGCGTCCTCGCCAATGCCGCGGGCTTAAGAGTTTTTGGTCGGAGGGGATTTGTAATCCCCGACTAACGAGTATTAGGATCTGTGATCCGACAAACAAATGAATACCCATTAAATAGAGAGTTAGGAATCTTTAAGCGGATTACAAATCCTTATACTCCACAGGCGGGGATTGCAATTGGCTAAGGCCGATCTACGATTCCCCTTCGACCAATAAGAAAAAATCCTTAAGTTGATGGCATTGGCGTCCTCGCTACGCCGAACCAAGGAAGGTAACGCAGATTTACGCAGATAAAATATAAAAAATATTTCTGCGTAAATCTGCGTTTTCTGCGCAATCTGCGCAATCTGCGTTCTCTATACTTCAAACGCATAGAACTACAACTACCATTTATCAAAAAAGTATTGGTATTGGTAAATATTGTACTGGATTGGCATGAGATTTAGTTCGATTTTTGTAAAATCAACTAAAATACTAAGTTATGCCATTGAAAACACTTTTATTTATACTATGTATTCCGTTTACTTCTGTTTTTTATGCCTGGCCGCAACAGAAGAGTGAACAATCTTATATTTTGCAGAAAATAACTTCTCTTCCTGTATTAGACCATTCCTGAGTGAAGATTGGATATGAAGGAAGTATTGATAAAAAAGGGGAGAATGCAGATTGGGATTGGTACCTTTACCAGGATGAAAAAGGAGAATGGGTGATTTTTGATGTAGAGGGGGCCGGGTGTATTTACAACCTTGTGCAACACCGGTATTTAAGCAGTAGTGACCCCTTATTCCGTTTTTATCTGAATGGGGATACTGAACCTGCATTTATTATCCGTTTATCTGAATTTGGGGAAAAATATCCTTTTGTTGCTCCTCTGGCTGAATCGTATATTGGCCCGTTGGATAACGGCCGTGGGCCAATCCGCGTAGCCCGTAGTTTTGTACCTCTCTCTTTTCAGAAAGGTTGCAGGGTAACCAGTGATATTAAACTGGAAGGATATGACAGGGAAAAAGGTGATGGTGGCTGGGGCATATTATTTATCACTCTTATACTACACAAAACAGTCTGCCACCTTTTGAAATAACAGAAGATGCTAATTTTATCAGAGACCTGAAACAGCAGGGACTGACTATTCCACAGACAGGTCCGGTAAACATTACAATATATAATCAATCACTTTCTACCGGACAGGAGGTGCTGTTATTCGAACATAACGAGCCGGGGGTAACTTCTTCTTTCCGCTTTTTCTTTGAGCATGTGAATGCTGACCTGTTACAGGATATTTGGATCCGTATTGTTTGGGATGGCCATATACAACCGGATATATATTGTCCTATCGGTTCGTTTTTCGGAAATTCATTGGGTTATAATGATACCTATTACAGTCTGATGGGAGTCGGTAAAAACGGGTTTATGTACAATACTTTTCCCATGCCTTTTTGGAAAGGAATGAAAGTATCTGTGGAAAATAAAGGCAATAAGGAGCAGTTACTTCATCTGGCAGAGGTGACAATCTGTTCCAATACTTATGATCCGGTACAATCCGGTTATTTCAGGAATACTCCTTATTATACACGTACTTATACCAAAGGGGCTGATAGTCCTATAGGCAAAGTAACCGGACATGGTAAAATGGTAGCGGCCCATGTTACCTGTTATGGCGAACGTCCGAATATTATTACCTGCGAAGGAGATGTACGGGTATATATTGACGGCAACCGTACACCTAAGGTGGAAAGTGATGGTTCCGAAAGTTATGTGTGTTATGGCTGGGGATTTCCAACACCGCCGGAAGTGCATCCCTTTGGTGGGTATGACGGACTAAGCGATAACCCGTGGTCGATGACCCGGTTGAATATAAACGAATATTATCCGTTTTACAGTGAACTGGAGTTTAACATCGAATCCGGCGAACACAATAACCAGTATCTCGAACATTGTGGTACTATTTTTTACTACGGACAGGATAACCCTGTTCTGATAAAAACCGATAGTATTGATTTACAATCCAACACATCCCGGAAACAACATCGTTACCGTGTGCAGGGTAAAACAACAACCGGAACGTTGAACTCTTTTTATGAAGGTACATATGATCAGGTTCCGGTATCCGGTACTGTAGTTCGCTTTCAGGAAGAAGGAAGCAGCGAATTTACAGTTCGTATTTTTCCGGAGAATGAGGGTGTCAGGATACGCAGGCGGAGCGATCAGAGTATAGGCCGCCAGTGCGCCGAAGTATATGTAGACGGTATAAAAGTAGACGTGTGTAACTGGTATGTAGCAGATCATAATCCTTACAAAAAATGGCTGGACGATGAATTTGAGATCCCGGCCTCTCTCACCAAAGGAAAAGAACAGATAACAATCACTCTAAAACCCAAACAGATAGGAAAACAACTATCATGGAATGAGTCTGCTTTTGAAATATTTGCATATAAAATGCAAAAATAGTACCGGAATCAAATAAATTGTTTAATTTAGAAATTGAATGTAGGAACCTTGAAAAACATGTAGACTTATTAACCCCGGTATCTATGGCAGAACGTCTTATACGTGAAATAACTCCGCTCTCCGATAAGGATTGCTTTTACATTGCCGATCGCTACAAAAAGGAGTTTACCTATCCCATTCATTGCCATGAAGAATGCGAACTGAATTTTATAGCCCATTCAAAAGGTGTAAAACGCATTGTTGGGGATTCGGTAGAGGTGATCGGGGATTATGACCTGGTACTTATTACAGGTAAAGAACTGGAACATGTGTGGGAACAGCACGAATGTAGTTCGGCTGATATCCGCGAAATAACGATCCAGTTTTCTCCCTCTCTGTTATCCGAAGGTATGCTGGATAAAAACCAGTTCAATACGATCCGGAAGATGATGAAAGATGCGGAATGTGGGATTGCTTTTTCCCTTTCCGGTATCATGGAGGTGTATCAACAGCTTAACCGGCTGACTACTGAACGGGACGGCTTTTATGCCGTATTGCATTTATTTGGTATTTTGTATGAACTATCAAAATGTGAGTATAAACAATTATCTTCGTCGGCTTATGCAAAGATAAATAACCACTCTGACTCCCGGCGTATCCTGAAAGTACAGCAATACATTCAGGAGAATTATGAAAAACAACTCTCCCTGTCCGAATTGGCCGGACTGGCCCATATGACTTCATCTGCTTTCAGCCGTTTTTTCAAACTACATGCAGGTAAAAACGTAACCGATTTTATTATTGATTACCGTTTGGGTGTAGCTGCCCGCCTGTTGGTAGATACGGCAAAAGGTGTATCGGAAATATGCTATGATTGCGGTTTCAATAACTTATCCAATTTCAATCGCATTTTCCGCCGTAAGAAAGGGTGTTCGCCCAAAGAGTTCCGGAAACTTTATTCCAAGAAAAAGGTGGTTGTATAGGTTTTATGAAGTACAGCCTCAAAGTGTTAGTAATGAGCAAAAAAGTATTTGTAACCGTATGGTTATTGTACTACTTTTATCCTTGTAAAAAGATATCTTTTGTTTTGTAAACCAATACTGTATTATTCATAAATTAAGGAGGCAAACTTCCTGGAGAGTGTATCCGGAAAGATACGGCTCCTGCTATTCGTATGCGAAAAAATAAGGTGAAATATGGATTATAAGAATGAAAAATAAATTTGTTAAACTAAAAAATCGAAGAAAATGAAAACTGATTTTTGTCGAATCCGGTGTTCTCTGCATTTTCTGAATAAGTATGTAAGAATACTGTGCGTATTACCCCTTTTAACAGGAGGTTTACCTCTCTGGGCGCAGAACGGAAATGTGCGGGGGGGTAGTTGTGGACTCTTCCGGTGACCCTTTAACCGGTGTAAATATAACCGAAGTAGGAACTTCCAACGGAACCATTAGTGATATGGATGGAAACTTTGCTTTAGCGGTTGCTTCTTCCAATGCTCAACTTCAATTCTCTTATATCGGCTTTCAATCCGTAACGTTACTGGCCAGTGTAAACTCGGAGATGAGAGTTGTTTTGACCGACGACACACAGGCTCTTGAGGATGTAGTGGTAGTAGGTTATGGTGTAATGAAAAAGAAACTATTAACCGGAGCTACCGTACAGGTAAAAGGTGACGATATTCAACGTTTGAATACAACCACACCGTTAGGTGCTCTGCAAAGCCAGTTACCCGGGGTGAATATTACCCAGAGTTCGGGTATGCCGGGTTCCGATTATAAAGTGGTTATCCGGGGTTTGGGTACGATTGGTTCGTCTGGCCCCCTGTATGTTATTGACGGAGTGGCCGGAGGTAGTATCTCTTCGTTGAATCCTTCGGATATTGAATCGGCGGATGTATTGAAAGATGCCGCATCGGCAGCTATCTATGGTGCCCGTGCTGCGGGTGGTGTAATTCTGGTTACAACCAAACAGGGGAAAGCCGGTAAAACACAATTATCGTACGACGGATATGTGGGGTGGCAGAATGTGGCTAAAAAGCCGGAATTACTGAATGCACAACAATATATTGATGTACAGAATAAAGTGGCCGATTACGACGGCAGTACCCGGTATGATTGGGAAAACCTGCTTCCTTCTTATCTTTATAAAGGTATTCAAAACGGTACCTGGACAGGAACAGACTGGTTTGAAGAATCCCTCAATAAGAATGCATCTGTTACCAGCCATGCGCTGAATCTGACAGGTGGTAACGAAGCTTCGCGTTTTGCTATTGGTTTTTCCTATATTTCTCAGGATGGTATTATTGGCCAGCCTCTGGTGCCTACCAGTCAGAAATATACATTCCGTGTTAACTCCGATCATGTATTGTTGAAAGGAAACGGATATGATATTATCAGAATAGGTGAAAATGTAACCTTTAATCATAATAAAGGTAGTAGTGTGGCAATTGGAGATATGTATTATAATGATGTACATAACTTTTTAACCGCCAGCCCGATGATGCCTGTATATGATCAGGAAGGCAGGTATTATGATATGGAAAGTAAAGCGAATGAAGGCTGGAAAGTAGATGATAGTGCAGCGAATCCGCTGGCTTTGATTGACTATGATCACGGACAGAATCTCAACAAGGGATATTCACTTTTTGCCAATACTTATGTGGAGATACAACCCATTAAAGACCTGAAATTCAAATCGTCTTTCGGATACCAGATGTCTGCCAGTTCCTATCGTTCGTATAAGAATGATTACAACCTGGCAACCACCGTTTCAAGTACACCGGATAAAGTGTACCAGAATATGTCGTCAGGGCATCGGTACACATGGGAAAATACACTTTCGTATCTGTTCCAGGTAGACAGGCATTCTTTTGATCTGTTAGTAGGAGAATCTATTGAGAAATCCGGTATCGGCGAAAATATGTCTGCCCAGAACGGTAACTCTATTTTTAATAATTTCTCACATGCCTGGTTATCCAATACGGGCGAAATCTCTACTTCCTATACCTCTATTACCGGAGGTCCGCACGATCAGGGTGCATTATCCTCTATGTTTGGCCGTATCAATTATAACTATCGTGAAACCTATATGGCATCTTTCATTATGCGTGCCGATGGTTCTTCCAACTTTGCAAGAGGCAACCGGTGGGGATATTTTCCTTCTGTTTCTGCCGGTTGGGTAGTTACGAATGAGGAGTTTATGGAATCTTCTAAAAGCTGGATGGACTTCCTGAAATTACGTGCCAGTTGGGGGCAGAATGGTAACTACTCGATTGCCAACTTCCAGTATCTGTCTACATTTGTTTTTGGCGGAAGTGCTAATTATTCTTTTGGAAATGAGAAGAACAGCCAGACAACAGGGGCTTATTCTAATATTCTGGCCAATAAAGATGTTACCTGGGAAACTTCCGAACAGTTAAATATTGGTTTTGATGCCCGTTTCCTTGAATCCCGTTTAGGTGTGAATTTTGATTGGTACAAAAAGACAACACGCGACTGGCTGGTACAGGCTCCTATTCTGGATTCGTATGGTACTAACGCTCCTTATATAAACGGTGGCGATGTGGAAAACAAAGGGATCGAACTCTCTTTAAACTGGAATGACCGGGTAGGTGATTTTACTTATGGAGCCCGTTTCAACCTGTCGCACAACAAAAACAAAGTAACCCGTATCGCTAATACGGAAGGAATTATTCATGGACCCACAGCCGTGCTGGCTAATGGTACCGCCGAATTGTTCCGGGCAGAGGTAGGCCGTCCGATCGGTTATTTCTATGGATATAAAACAGCCGGTATTTTCCAGAACCAGCAACAGATAGACAATACAAAAGCGAAACTGGAAAATGCACAACCGGGTGATGTAATCTTTGTAGATGTAGACGGCGACGGATATATTACAGATGCGGATAAAACCATGATCGGCGATCCGAATCCGGATGTAATTATGGGATTCACACTTGATTTTGGTTACAAGGGATTTGACCTTTCTATTACCGGTATGTCGGCACTGGGGCATCAGATTGCCAAATCGTACCGTTCATACACGAACAAACCGTTAGAGAATTATACAACTGATATTCTGGGTGCATGGGATGGCGAAGGAACATCCAACCGTCTGCCACGTTACTCAAACGGTGGACATACCAACTGGTCGAACGTATCGGATATCTATATTGAGAACGGCGATTATTTCCGTCTTTCAAACCTTACGATTGGATATGATTTTAAACAATTGTGGAAGAAATCTCCGTTATCACAGATGCGTCTCTATTTTGCTGCACAAAATCTCTTTACCATAACAGGATATTCCGGTATGGATCCGGAAGTAGGGTATGGTGGCGATACAACCTGGGGTTCGGGTGTTGATCTGGGATTCTATCCTGCGTCAAGAACTTATCTGGTAGGCGTTAACTTGAAATTTTAAATAGAAAAGGATTATGAGATTACATATTATACTTTATATAACAGCTTGTAGCTTATTACTTCCGGTATTAACAGGCTGTGACGATTTTCTGGATACGGAAAATTACACAATGAAAGATACCGGCAACTTCCCACAGGATGTAGATGATGCGGATCAGCTATTAACCGGTATCTATGGCTCTTTGAACCTGCTTCATATGGATCCTGATGATTCTCATTTCTTTGTGGCAGAACTTGCTTCGGACGATCGTTTTGGCAGTGGTGGAGCGAACGATTATACCGGCCATGCAATCGACAAATTACTAACCTATGGCGAGAATCAGTTCCGGAGTGTCTGGAAACGCCATTATGAAGGTATTTATAAAGCAAATATTGCATTGGAAAGTTTTGAGAATGTAACCAACTGGCAGAATGAAGCACAGAAAAATAACTTTTACGGACAGGCTTATTTCCTGCGTGCTTTGTTTTATTTTGAACTTTCCCAGTTATTTGGCGAAGTGCCGCTGATAATATCTTCCGATGGAGGAAATTTCCCCCGTGCAAAAGTAGAAGAAACCTATGGGCAGATTGCGGCTGACCTGAAAAATGCGATCAATATGTTGAATGCGACAGCCTTCCCTAACTTCGAATCAGGCCGTGTAACCCGTTGGGCTGCCGAGGCATTAATGGCACGAGTGTACCTGTTCTATACCAATTATTACAACCAGAGTTCTTTGCCTTTGGCTGGTGGTGGACAGGTTTCCAAAACAGAAGTGCAAAACTGGCTGGAGGATTGTATTAATAATAGCGGTCATGGGCTGGTAGGCGATTTCCGTAACCTGTGGCCTTATACTAACCAGTATACAGTGGATGACTATCCCTATACAAAGGATGCGGTTGGTGTAGACGGAAATAAACTACAGTGGGCCGGCGACGGGAATATGGAAACAGTCTTTTCTGTGAAATTTTCAAATGTATATGCTTTATCAGCAGGGTATGTAAATTACTATGCCCTCTATTTTGCACCCCCTATTAATGTGGGCGAAAATACATTCCCGTTCGGACGTGGCTGGGGTAAATCCTGTGTGAATCCGGCCTTGTGGGAAGAGTGGGCAGCTGCCGAGCCTGATGATATTCGCCGTGTTGCATCTATCATAGATGTAAGGGATACGGATGAGATGAAAGAGTATACCTGGGGAGCAAATAACCTGATGGAAGAAACCGGCTACTGGCAGAAAAAATATGTGGCCATTACAGCATACGATCCGTCAACCGGAAATCTGGTGAGTGGTTTTGAAGTGCTGAATTCGGGTGCAACTGATCATATACAGTTCTGCAATACACAGGATTTGGTACTGATCCGTTTTGCAGATGTGTTACTGATGCACTCGGAACTAACAGAAACAACTACTTCTATGAACAAAGTTCGTGAGCGTGCCGGCTTAAGTCCTATTGCCACTTATACCCCTGAAGCATTGATGCAGGAACGCCGTTTTGAATTGGCTTTCGAGGGAATTCGCTGGTTTGACCTGATGCGCTGGGGAAAAGTAGGAACTGCACTTGAAAAACAATTAGGGGTGGACATCTTTAACCAGAGTGTTCCCAGTACAATGAAAAGCTTTGGCCCCGGATACCAGGCTCGTTTCGAAGCCACAGGAGGATTCTGGCCTATACCCGAAAGCCAGATCGACCTCTCCGAAGGTGTACTGACCCAAAATCCCGGTTGGGGAATTGCGGAATCCATATTTTCCGGTTGGTAATTAAATTAATAAAATAACTCTCCTGCTATTCCTGTTTTTAAGAATGGTAGGAGGTTATTTTATCTGAATTTGCTTATAAGTATATCAGGAGATTGAAGGCAACTTGTTACGGAAGAAATAATAATATATCTTTCTCCATGTATGTAATAAGTTATTTTATACTTTCCACCTTTTGTTATTAATGACCGGAAATTTTTATCATGAAATGAGAGATAGGGTTCAGGAGCTGCCATTTCAGGAAATATTTCAAGACGTTTTGCTTCATCCAGAATGTTATTGTATATTTTTGTTGCAAGCTGTTTACTTATTGTGGCGTAATAATCGTAAATATCTTCGATGTTTTTTATAGCCAGTGGAGACCATAATAGTATCATCGTTTATTTCCTTTTTATATTTTCATGAGGTATGCAAAATCCATTTTCGAAATCTCTGATAGCTTGTTTTGCCTGCATTTCAATAATCTCTTTATTATAAACAGGAAGTACTGTTTTGTTTGCTATATCATAAGAGACTACAGGCTCATTGGTTTTTTGAACTTCATAATTCTCTTCAGGTAATTCGTATTTTTTCTCCATACTTAATTTGTTTCGATTATACCGGTACAAATTTATGAATATTTTTCCTGAATGAGTCCTATAATTTATATGCTGTATAGCTATTTTAGGACACTATTTTATCTAAATCTTTTGCGAAAGCAAAAAAGTATTGTTTTTGGCTAAAGAAGTACTTTTTTCGCAAAGGCTATTTTATGTTCTTTGTATAAACGAAAATAATAAAATAATATCTATGAAACACATTAAAAGACTTTGGCTTCCCTTTATACTGCTATTTATATGTGGTGTTCTGCAAGGAGCGAAACCGGTAAAGATGTGGGGTAAGCTCCAGGTAAAAGGTAACCAGTTATGTAGTGAAGCAGGCGAACCTATCACCTTACGGGGTGTTAGTTACGGCTGGCATAACCTTTGGCCCCGTTTTTATAATAAACACACCGTAAAGTGGTTGAAAAATGACTGGCATTGTACTGTGTTGCGTGCTGCTATGGGTACGGTTATAGAGGACAATTACATTGAAAACCCGGAGTTTGCGCTGGAATGTATGAATAAAGTCATCAAAGCAGCTATTAAAAATAACCTGTATGTGATTATTGATTGGCATACTTATTATCCTCAGAAAGAGGAGGCCAAAGCATTCTTTGGTATGATGGCACAGAAATACGGCAAATATCCCAATATCATTTACGAAATATATAATGAACCGATGGAGGATACCTGGGATAGTGTGAAGGAGTACGCCCGGGAAGTAATATCCGAAATCCGTAAATACGATCCGGATAATATAGTATTGGTAGGTAGTCCGCATTGGGATCAGGATTTGCATCTGGTTGCCGAATCCCCATTGGAAGGATTTGATAATATAATGTATACATTGCATTTTTATGCGGCTACCCACAGTCAGGAACTGCGTGACCGCGCGCAGGCAGCCTGGGAAAAAGGAATTCCTATTTTTGTATCCGAATGTGCAGGCATGGAGGCTTCGGGAGACGGGCCGCTGAATATGGAAGAGTGGCAACGCTGGATAGACTGGATGGAACAGCATAAAATGAGTTGGGTAAAATGGTCGCTTTCCGACAAAAACGAAACCTGTTCCATGCTGATACCCCGTGCACATAAAAACGGGGGTTGGACAGATGATGTTATTAAAATATATGGCCGTCATGTGCGGCGGTTTGTACGGCAGTACAATCAGGACATTTTTGATAAAAAATAAGGATCTATTATGACTTTCAGACAGTCTCTAATATACAGTGTATTTCTATTGTGGGCAACCGGTGCCGGTGGACAGTCTCTGGACGAGATAGACCGTCTTTCGTATGATGCAGGTAAATCACCGGCAGAAATGCGGGGCGAATCGATGTCTCCGGTCAATAAAGCCGGTCTTTCCGAACTACCTGCTGCACGTACTTTATCCCTTTCGGGCGAATGGCTACTTGCAGAAGAAAATGCAGAAGGTAATCCGGACTGGAAACAGGGAGTACCGGCAGAAGTACCGGGTAGTATTCACTCCGCACTGGTTGCAGCCGGAAAGATACCTGACCCCATGGTGGACCGGAACGACATCCTTGCAGAACAATGCTCATACAGGTGCTGGTGGATGAAGCGTGTTTTCACCTGTGAGGAGGAATGGAACGATCCTGTGTTACTGTTTGAAGGAGTAGCGAACCGTTGTAAGGTATGGCTGAACGGTCAGTTACTGGGCGAACATGAAGGTATGTTCGGAGGCCCTGACTTTGAGGTAAAAAAGTGTCTCCGGAAAGGAACGAATGAATTAGTAGTATTGTTGGACTCTATCCCGCAGGTATATCATGGTAACTGGCCGGCAACAGCCAACGAAGCCTGGAAATATACGGTTGTGGCGAATTGTGTGTATGGCTGGCATTATGCAAAAATCCCTTCTTTGGGAATCTGGCAGCCGGTGCAACTAAAAGATCGGGCACCTGTCCGGATAGAACATCCTTTCGTTATTACCCGTTCTGTAGAGGGAGACATGCGTCTCGCCCTGCAATTGGCAGGCGAAGAGGGAACCGGAACGTTGCAACTATCTGTCTCACCGGTTAATTTTACCGGCGAAACGCAATATTTTGAATATCAGATAAACCGGAGAAGCGGCGACCTGTATCTTGATTTTACTTTGGAAAACCCGGCTTTATGGTGGCCGAACGGATTGGGAGAACCCTCTCTTTATAAAGCGGATATTCTTTTAACCACTAAACAGGGAGTTACACAACATGAACAGGTGCGGTTCGGAGTCCGTACAGTCGAAATGGCTCCGTTGCCCGGTGGTGAACGCCCGGATAAATATAACTGGACATTTGTAATCAATAAACGCCCCCTCTTTGTCAAGGGAACGGGTTGGTGTACCATGGATGCCCTATTGGATTTCAGCCGCGAACGGTATGAACGGTTCCTTACATTGGCCAAAGAACAGCATATCCAGATGCTGCGTGCCTGGGGGGAGGGCTTGCCGAGACGAATGAGTTTTATGAGTTGTGCGACGAACTGGGCATCATGGTAATGCAGGAATGGCCTACCGCATGGGATTCGCACAATACACAGCCTTACGAAATGCTGGAAGAGACTGTGATACGCAACACCCTGCGTTTAAGAAATTATCCTTCGCTGGTGATGTGGGGAGCCGGTAACGAATCGGGCAACCCGTTTGGCCCGGCGATAGATATGATGGGAAAGGCAAGTATTGAACTGGACGGAACCCGTCCGTTTCACAGGGGAGAAGCCTGGGGAGGCAGCCGCCACAATTATAACTGTTGGTGGGAAGATTACCACCTGAACCATAACCTGAACATGACCGCCGATTTCTGGGGTGAGTTCGGAATTTCTTCTCTTCCGGTGAAAGAGTCGGTACTCCATTATCTACAGAGAGAGGCTTATCAATGGCCGGCAGATAAGAACACTAACTTTGCTCATCATACACCTATTTTCGGAACCAACCGGGAATTGGAGAAAATGGAACAGTATGCCGGCTATTTTATGCCTGATTCGACACTGGATTGTATGATCATGGGCACACAACTGGCACAGGTTGTAGGGGTACGCCACACCCTGGAGCGGGCCCGTACCCGGTGGCCGGAATGTACCGGGGCACTCTATTACAAAATGAACGATAACTATCCGGCTTTGTCGTGGTCGTGTGTCGATTACTACGGAGGCATCAAACCGTTGCACTATTTTGCAAAGAAATCCTTTGAACCGGTTACTTCGGTTATCCTGTTTGACAGAACCAATCTTGCCTGTCAGGAAGTATCCCTGCCTTATTTTCTACTGGATGATGCTTCGGCATACGAAGGAAAGAAACTGGAAGTACATCTTTCCATATATAATCACAACATGCAATCCGTTCAGGATACGGTTTATACAATAGTTCCCCATAAACAGGCAGAACAACTACCGGATATACAATTGAACAGGGAGCAAACCAATAGTAATATGCTTTATTTCAAAACCGATGTAAAGGATACGGCCGGAAATGTAGTTGCCCGCAACTGGTATTTTACCAACTATGAAACAAAGCGGGGAGTATTATTAGAATCCGTAGCATGCACCATTGAATACCGGCAGGAAGCCAACCGCCTTATTCTGGTTAATACGGATCGTGTACCGGCTGTTGGTGTAACGATAGAAGTGCCGGGTGAAGCTGCTACCCTGACCCTTTCGGATAATTATCTGTGGCTGGATCCGGGAGAAACAAAAGAGATAGAAATGAATACAGACAGTCCGGCTGTAGTTACCGGCTGGAATGTGAAACCGCTTATAAAATAATAAGGATATGAAACGATTGAAAATAGTGTTATTTGTTTTGGGTATATTGTTGTGGAACGGATGCTCAACAAAAACAGAAGAAAATAGAAAAAAGGGAGAGCCATTTGGTGTCAATCTGGCCTGTGGGGATTTTGGAGGAGTATTTCCCGGCGAGTATGATAAACATTATACGTATCCCACAGCTTCTGATCTGGCTTACTGGCATGGGAAAGGGTTAAACCTGATCCGGTTGCCTTTTAAATGGGAACGCCTGCAGTATGAGTTGGGAGGGGAGTTGAATCAACACGACCTTACCAAAATGAAAGAGTTTATTGCGGCCGCAAGTAAATTAGGTATGCCGGTCATGCTTGACCTGCATAATTATTGCCGCCGCTATCATAACGGAGAATATACAATCATCGGACACAACGGTATTACCAATGAACACTATGCCGGATTCTGGAAAAAGCTGGCCATTGAGTTCAAAGACTTTGATAATTTGTATGGGTACGGACTAATGAACGAACCCCATGACCTGCCGGAGGATGCTCCCTGGTTTGCCATGGCACAGATAGCCATTGATTCAATCCGTACGGTAGATATGAAAACGCCCATCCTGGTAGGAGGGGATAGCTGGAGTTCGGCTAAACGCTGGCTGGCCTATAGTGACAACCTTAAAAACCTGAAAGACCCGGCGAATAACCTCATATTCGAAGCCCATTGCTATTTTGACGATGATAATTCGGGAACCTATAAATATAGTTATGAAGAGGAGAAAGGAACCCCAAATAAGGGAATAGAACTGGTTAGCCCTTTTGTAAACTGGCTGAAAGAAAACGGGTTCAGAGGATTTATAGGAGAATACGGAATACCGGAAAATGACTCCCGTTGGGAAGTAACCCTGGACAATTTCCTCAATTACCTGAGTGAAAACGGGATTAACGGAGCTTATTGGGCTTCCGGCCCCTGGTGGCCGGATCATGCAGCGATGACTATTCCTACCTATAAAGGAGGCGAAGAGAAACCGCAGGTTAAAATCCTTGAGAAATACAAAGAGACAAAATGAATATATACAGGACTATTATCTTATCCCTGGTCTTTGCCGCCTTGCCCTTAATGAAAATGGAAGGGGAGAAAACTCCTTTCAACCGTGGTGGTTTGCAGGTTGATGCTTCGGGCCGTTACCTTCTGCATGCGGACGGAACTCCCTTTCTTTATCTGGGAGATACAGCATGGGAACTGCTGGCACGGCTTACTTATGAAGAGGCTGTTTCTTATCTGGAAAATCGTAAAGAAAAAGGATTTACGGTAATACAAACGGTTATCCTTTCGGAATTGGAAAGCTATGATACATATGATGTAACGAATCCAGACCCGGTATATCTGGCACACGTAGACCGGATAGTGGAGGAGGCAGCCCGTTTGGGATTGTATATCGGATTGTTGCCCACATGGGGAGATAAAGTAGATAAACAGTGGGGCAGGGGGCCGGAACTTTTTAATCCGGAAAATGCCCGTATCTATGGAAATCTGTTAGGCGAGCGGTACGCCGCGTACCCCAATATTATCTGGATCATTGGCGGAGACCGTAGTGGAGAAGGAAAAAACAGAGCGATCTGGAATGCCATGGCCGGAGGAATCCGGGAAAAAGATCCGCATCACCTGATGTCTTATCATCCACACGGGGAGCACTCCTCCTCCTTCTGGTTTCATGATGAACCATGGCTGGATTTCAACATGTTCCAGACCGGGCATTGCCAGACCACTTACGGGATATACCGCCGCCTGTTGTGGCCCGACCGGGAACGGCAACCCGTTAAACCGGTTCTGGAATCGGAACCCCGGTATGAAGACATCCCGGTAAACTTCCGCGAAGAGGATGGACGGTTTACAGCTTATGATGTTCGCAAAACATTATACCAGAGTATGCTAAGCGGTACCTGTGGATATACGTACGGAAACAATAATATCTGGCAGATGTATGCTCCGGGAAGGGAGCCTGTATGTAATGCCCGTACCTGGTGGTATGATGACCTCGATTCGGAAGGATGCAATCAACTGAAATATTTCTACAAATTATGGAATCAATTTCCTTTCCCGGAAGGAACTCCCTGCCCGGAAGTTCTCATCTCATCCGGTGGATATACCGCAGATGAAGGGGTAGCTTTTGGAAACGGTTCCTATCTGTTATGCTACTTTCCCGGTGGAGAGAAATGGATCATACAATTAGGCAAAAATTGGAATATAGCATATACCCTGCAGTGGATGAATCCGCGTACCGGAGAAATAATGGAAGCAGGAACCACACAGGAATCCCGGTTAGAAATAAATTTGCCGGAGCCGGGAACGAAGAATGATTGGATATAATTATCATGAAAAAATGAATATGAAAACAGTAAGTTTGAAAGAATTGAAGATAAGACAGGAAGAACTGCTTTCACAAAAAAATAAGAAGCTGGAATGTACAAATGGTATTTACAGCCGGTACGCGAATCCCGTTCTTACGGCAGAACATGCCCCCCTTATCTGGCGTTATGACTTTGATACAAACCGGAATCCTTATATGCAGGAACGCATCAGTGTGAATGCGGTAATGAATTCCGGAGCCGTAAAATGGAAGGGTAAATATTACCTCATGGTACGTGTGGAAGGGGCAGACCGGAAATCCTTTTTCGCTATTGCTGGAAGCGATAGCCCGGTGGATAACTTCCGCTTCCGGGATTATCCGGTGGTAATGCCGGAAGCCGGAGATGAGGATACCAATATGTATGATGCCCGCCTTACCGTACACGAAGACGGTTGGATATATGCCGTTTTCTGTGCCGAACGTAAAGACCCGGCTGCGCTGCCCGGCGATCTCTCTTCGGCAGTTGCCCTGGCAGGTATTGCCCGCAGCAAAGACCTGAAAACATGGGAACGCCTGCCCGACCTGAAATCTGCCAGCCAGCAACGGAATGTAGTACTTCATCCTGAATTTATAGATGGAAAGTATGCCCTTTACACCCGTCCGCAGGACGGATTTATCGATACCGGTAACGGTGGTGGTATTGGCTGGGCACTTGTAGACGACATTTGCCATGCGGAAATAAAAGAAGAAAAGATCATCAACATACGGCAATACCATACCATTAAAGAGGTAAAAAATGGTGAAGGCCCTCACCCCATAAAGACATCCCGTGGCTGGTTACATCTGGCACATGGGGTACGTAATTGCGCTGCCGGATTACGGTATGTATTGTATTTGTATGTTACCTCTTTAGACGACCCCACCCGGGTCATTGCCGAGCCTGCCGGTTATTTTATGGCTCCGGTAGGTGAAGAAAGAATTGGGGATGTTTCGAATGTTCTTTTTTCCAACGGTTGGATCGAAGAGGAAGGGAAGGTGTATATCTACTACGCTTCCTGTGATACCCGTATGCATGTAGCCGAATCGACTGTAGACCGCTTACTGGACTATTGTTTTAATACCCCGGCAGACGGACTGCGTTCGGCAGAATCTGTCCGTACGATTTATAAACTTGTGGATATGAATAAAGAGACGTTGTCTCGCCTTGGATAATACAATGGAAAACGAAAATGTAAAACTCCGGGAGAAGATCGGGTACGGGTTGGGTGATGCAGCTTCCTCTATGTTCTGGAAACTGTTCACCATGTACCTGCTCTTCTTTTATACAGATGTGGTAGGACTATCTGCGGCAGTAGTGGGTACGATGTTCCTTATTACCCGTATATGGGATACTTTTCTGGATCCAATCATTGGTGTAGTGGGCGACCGTACCGAAAGCCGCTGGGGTAAATTTCGCCCATATCTGCTCTGGATAGCAATTCCTTTCGGTATATGCGGTATACTAACCTTTACAACCGTTGGAAATACGGAAACAACAAAAATAGCATATGCCTACGTTACCTATACGCTGATGATGATGATTTATTCCCTCATCAATGTACCGTATGCCTCTTTATTGGGTGTTATGTCCGCCAATCCCCAGACCCGGACGGAATTCTCATCCTATCGTATGACTTTTGCCTTTGGGGGCAGTATGCTGGTATTGGCACTGGTAGAACCTTTAACTGATTTCTTTAGTAAAATGAAACCGGTAGAAGGTATTTCTTCGATACAGTTTGGCTGGCAAATGGCTGCTATTGTATTTGCTGTCATGGCATCTGCCATGTTTTTACTTACTTTCCTGTGGACGAAAGAGCGGGTACGCCCCATAACAGAAGAAAAGGGATCGTTGAAAAACGACCTGAAAGACCTGGGAGTAAACAAACCGTGGTGGATTCTGTTAGGAGCCAGTGTAATGGTTTTGGTTTTTAATTCTCTCCGGGACGGATCGGCCATATTTTTCTTTAAATATTATGTTACGGATGCCGGTATGTGGTCGTTCTCCATTATGGATGCCTCGTTGACATTGATTACCATTTACCTGGTCTTAGGGCAGGCGTTTAATATTGTGGGTATTATGTGTGTACCGGCATTGACCAGCCGTTTGGGTAAGAAAATGACATTCTTGTATGCTATGGCAGGTGCTACTGTATTAAGTATCCTGTTTTATTTCCTGCCAAAAGATTTCATAACAGGTATTCTGTTGATGCAGACTCTCATCAGTTTCTGTGCCGGGATCGTCTCTCCATTGATGTGGTCTATGTATGCTGATATAACAGATTATTCCGAATGGAAGACCGGACGCCGGGCCACAGGGCTTATCTTCTCCTCTTCCTCCATGTCGCAGAAACTTGGCTGGACAATAGGCGGATCATTAAGTGGCTGGTTATTATTCTATTTTGGTTTTCAGGCCAACACCATTCAAACAGAATCGGCCCTGAATGGAATCTGTTTAATGATGAGTATCTTCCCGGCTTGTGCAACCTTGCTGTCTGTATTTTTCATTTCTCGTTATCCGTTGAATGAAAAGAAAATGAAAGAGATTTCTACAGACCTTGAAACCCGGAGAAAGGAGTCCTTATGAAAAAATAAATTTATTAATCCTGATCGTTCTCCTATCTGTATTCTGTAAGGGACAGGAGTGTTCTACAATTCTATTGGCCGGTGCTTCTTTTGCATCTCCTAATAACCGCTGGTTTGAAATGGGGTGTACTTCCCTGGGAATAAAACCTTTGAACCGTGCGGTAGGAGGTGAAAATATTTCGCATACAGCTGTCCGGATGCAAAAAGGAGAACTGTATACATTCGAAGAGTTTGAAGAAATAGACGCATTCGTTATTATGCATGTACATGAAAAGGATGTGTATAACCCGGAAAACCTCAAAGATAATTACCTGGATTATCCGGATCCAATGGATAATACCGACTATGCAGCCTGTTTCGACTATGTTATAAAACGCTATATTGCCGATTGTTATAACTTGAAAGACAATCCGGATTCTAAATATTACGGTTCCAAATTTGGAAAGCCTGCCATTATCCTTCTGTGTACACATTGGAATGACAGCCGCATTATCTATAATACAGCAATCCGTAAACTGGCGGAAAAATGGGGTTTCCCGGTAGTTGAATTTGATAAAAATATAGGATTCTCAACCCACCGCAACCACCCTGTTACCGGAAAATCTTTTAGTCTCCTCTATACCGATGACCAACAAATGATGCATGACCGGGTAGAAGGATGGCATCCCCATTCCGGCGATCATGTATATATACAACAACGCATGGCCGCCATTTTTGCGGATACAGTACGGAAGATATTGTTATTCTAAAGTCCCGGAATAGTCAAACTGTCAATTTGATAATTAAACTTTCCGTGAGTGCAATATTCCGGGACATCCTACAGGTTGTTCCCAAATATCGCACTCACGGGAAGTTAAGCTTTTACAGTATGTTACAAATAATAGCAGAATGGTAAACAAATTGTATGTGCTGTTTGATGGCTACGGTGTGTAAAACCCACAACCGTTACTTGGTTTTTATTTTTGCCGGACAAATGATAGTTCCGGCTTGTTGGACTTAAAACATCAACCAGATCAAAAATCGGCTAAAAACACCCTATTTCCCTTTCAAAATACTCCACTTTTTTGAACTTTTGGGACTTTCACACTCCGGTTACACCTATCGGACGCCCCGCTTACGTGTAACGGATGCCCAGGTTACGTGTAAGCATACTGTCGGTTACACGTAACCGGAGCACCCGTTACACGTAGCCGTGCCAACGGTTACGGTGTACAGTTTTTTTATCCTCTCTGAAACTCACTTTAAAAAACAGAGTCCTGTTTGATATTGTGTGTATTTTATATCAAAATATTTATTAATCCATCTTTTTAACATCAAAATAATAAATGAGAATTTACCTGTACCGGTTATATAATATGTATTTTTTTT
>JAJQAZ010000144.1:0-2254 GCA_021203545.1 Tannerellaceae bacterium
TATTCTGATACCTAAAAGGAATATCTGTGGTAATTTTAAAATCTGTTGCAAGTTCGAAATTATATTTTTTCTTTTTTTCATACGATAAAATTTATTTTAATGGTAGGCATGGAACTCAGCCCTCTGTTTTATCATTGCTTTTGGCGTAGACAGTGTTTTCATGCTTCGTTTCATATTGTCAACCGATATATTCAAATTGGTTTAAATTTCGAGTGTTCTTTAAATCCGGATTAATATCCTGAATTTGTTCTTTTGTTTTTTCATTTGTTAATCGATATTTACCACTTAATAGGTATATATGTCTCTGGTGTAGGAATAGTAGACGGATATAGTGGTGGTGGAAATCCTGCTTTTTCCCTTCTTCGGTAGTCTTTTCCCCGGTATGGATCTAATCTTGGATCGGGAGGAAGTGGTCTGTTTTTATCCATATACCATACGAAGAAAGACAAACAACGTTTTTGATCTTTCTCAAACCCTGTAGAGATAAAGTAAGTGAAAAAAATAGAGTTAGGAGGAATGATTACCATCATATTTGATACAATGCCTAAGACGGTGAATCTTGCTTTATTAAACGGAAAAGTAATGGTTTTGTTTTTCCAATTAATGATTTTTGCTTTCATTGTAATTGTATTTTCTATACGATTAAGAATAAAAACATTGTCTTTGGATATAAAATCATTGATAAAAAAATAATTGTTATAACAAGTAAAGTACTCCAAAATAAAAGGTCTAAAATACTCCAGATGTTTTTAATCGATGGGGTATAATAAAGCACCAAGATGTTTATCCAAATCATAAATCCATGATAAGCAATAAGAATGCCTCTGTACACCCAATTTTTATGATGGATAATAGTTAGTTTTTCATCATCAATTTGAAAAATATCATTAATATTACGAAAAAGTATATTTGTTGTAATCTTTAAATCTGGATCAATATCCTGAATTTGTTCTTTTGTTTTTTTCATATTTAGTTGATATATTCAAATTGGTTCATACTCCTAATGTCTGTAATAGTTTTTCTGTCTTTTTTTATGATATTTGTTACTTCTTCAAGTGTCAGATAAGTTCTGTTTTCTTTTCGTTGGTAAGCTGTATGATCGGCCAGCTTTTTCGGATCGCCGTCTTCTTTGCCCCACGAGAATAATCCATAAATTGGCTGTGTGGTGTAATCGTAATCAAAATGTACCCTTCCCACCCAATAGACAGCCTCTTTCTGTTCGCTTCCCTCTACTTCCTTTTCCGGTGGCTGGCACCAGCCGTTACTATAAATAATACGTTGGCAAAAACAGGCGTATACTATTTCGGTTGCATAGGGTACACTTACCCGCAGAGCATTGCGGTGGAAGGTGATACTACACCCAAAGGGCGTTTCTTCAAACTTACCGTCCACATCTACATAATAAAGAGTTTCCTTTTTATTGTCGGTAAAATAGAAAATACGTAATGAGTAATCAAGTTCGCTGTTAAAATAAATCTCATTGATAGCGCAATGAACAGTTAGTTTGTTAATGGTTAGATAGTTGGTAGTCCATTGCCGCATATGGCGGTTATTGATAGTCGTAGTTTCTGATCGTTTGGTATGGTCGGGATCCATAAAAATATTACTTTGGTAGCTCATAAACTCTTTTATAGATGTTTCCATGTCCCGTAGTAGCTTGAACTCTTCACTGACAATGGTGTTACGTTTTTCAACCAACTCTTGCAGCACTTCCAGACCATGCACCTCTTTCCAGTTTTTGAGTTTTTTTGTTGCATCTTTACTTAAAATGCAGTTCCTGAGAAATTCCTGATAGGGATCGAATGCCAATGTGTCTGCCCAATAGCCAATGCCACCGGCAATTAAAACTAAGCCAAAAGAAAATAAATCTCCTTTGGGAATTTTTAAATGTGCATACTTCTTTAATTTGCTAAGAAGTTGTATGGTTTGTATACCAAAAGCGCTAAAATAAAAAATACCACTTCCTAAGCAGGCTAAAGAGCGTTGTTGGTTTTTGTTATCGACAGCTTTCCACCCATCCATTAATGTAACGACTCCTGAAAAACCTGTGGACACAATAGAAAAAACTGCGGAAATAGTATCTAAAGGTACTTGTGGTATTGATTTATTTATCGTTTTAGATGTGTGTCCAAAATAAGAAATAAATTGACCAACTTCAGTAGCAGCTGCTAATAATTTAGTATAAGAGTAGCCACGTTCATTTTTAAAATCCGCATTCCTGAAAATAGAAACCATATTGCATGCACTCACAATT
>JAJQAZ010000144.1:2354-21386 GCA_021203545.1 Tannerellaceae bacterium
TTCCTGAAAATAGAAACCATATTGCATGCACTCACAATTGGCTAACCTTACGCCCCCGACGATTGACGCCTGAAAATAGAAACCATATTGCATGCACTCACAATACTGGAAAGTCCTATAAACGCTTTGGTGGCAAATATTTCAGGAAGGAACTTGTTGAATTTTTCCCGGGTTAATTTGTTGGCTTTACCGGCTGTTGTAGCTGTTGTTGTCTGGGGTGTGGCGGATGTACTTTGTTGTATATCCGGCAGTGCATTACCGGTGTGGGATGGCTGGGCAGGGAATATCGGTTCTTTGGTAGCTGATGTTACTTTTATGGCAAGATATTCAGCACCATCGGGTAGTAGGTCGCTGATTTCGGCAATTTTTTTTGTTGCTACTCCTGTTCTGCCTTTTGAGCCCCTCCCTAAACCGTATGTTTTTTCATTTCGTTTTACCCACATTTCTGTGAGGGTAGTTTTTAATTCGGCTATTTCGATGTTGAACAGGTCTATCCGGGTTTTCTCTCCCAGTGGCCCGGTTGTATTCCGTCCAACAATTTTGGGCCTGTTGAGCCATTTGGTATTCATAATCAGGTGCTCTCCCTGTTTTGTGTTGGCTAAAAACACACCCTCTTTGGTAGGATGAGGTTTTACCTGAACGGGTGGGGGAGTGGGGTCTGGTACAGGCTTAATAACCGGATCTGATTTTACTGTTGTAGCAACAGGTTGATTTGCTTTGGTATTAGGGCGTGCATACTCATTCCACAGGATCACCGCACTGGTCATATTATACCATATTTTATCTGTTTTGCTTTTGGCCAGTTCGGCATCCATATGATTCTCTTTTTCACAGAAGATATACTCTTCCATGTCGTAGGTAGTTGAGAGCAGTTGGGAGATTTTATGGTCGTCGTTATAAAATACCTCTTCCATATACTGCCTTATTTTTTCATTGGCAGGGCTGGAGGTGTCTTTGATATCCATATGGCGGTCGGTGAGGTTGGCATCCCAGGCAACTCCTTTATGATGTTCGGTTATGATTTCAATGCCCTCTTCCAGCCGGGTGGGTATATTCTCTATATAGTCGTCTATTACTTTGCGGTAATAATCAGAGTCTACCAGCCGGGCTAATTGTTCCCTGACTTTATTGGCTTCGTCGCGGATAGCTGCTCTCTCTTCTACCAGTAATATTTTTTCAAAAAACTTATGGTCTGCAATCTGTTCTTTCAGTTTTTCGAAAAAGGGATTCTTTTCTGTCTCTTCCTCTTCTTCTTCCGGTTTTTCGGACAACTCTTTCCTGAAGATTCTGTTTACTAACTTTCTAAAATAGTTCTCTTCCTCTTCGCTGTCATAGTGAAACATCTTATAGAATGAAAGTGCCTGCATATACAGATAGGTATAGGAAAGGTCTTCCCCGGCATCGCTCTCTTTTCCCCGCATGAGCTGTTCGAGTAAGCCGGTTAGTTGCCCCATAAACTGTAGTTGTAATATACGCATGTCGTTGGCCGCCCCTACCGGGTCATCCAATGTAAAATAAAGTGTTGGGTCTTTCTCCTCCTCTTCATCTTTGGGAGGGGTAGCATCCATTACATGAAAATCGTGGAATGCATGAAAGCCTGCATACTCCGCCCTATCGGTTTTTACGGCATTTTTATCCATTACAAATTGCACTTTTGTAGCCGGAACCGCTTCGTCCGGGAATTCGAATGCCGGATCTTTTGCTATTTCGGGCCATGCAGCTACGGTAATGCGTTGGAAGCTTTTTTTTCTTAGTTCTTTGGCGTCTTCTCCTTTGCTATCCAACATTTTGGCAACATAGGCGGCCGACCATTGAGTTTCAGAAAAGGCTATATGTACATATTTAGCTTTGGGGGGGGTATAATATGGAAGTTTGTAAATTCAAAATCCTTTACTTTACGGACATCCCCCATATTATCAGCAGTCCATTCGATTTCCTGAAGCCTGCCGCTCCTAACCTCATATTCATGGAACACATTCTCTATATCTGCCGAATCGTATTCATCGTATATATAGAGATAACCATCACGTAACGGTTTGCGGCAATAAGAGAATCCTTCCAGTTTCGGGGCGTTGACAGGCGAAAGTGCCGTAGCCTTTCCGGCAGGCCATACTTCCAGTTCGTCCATGTGTTCGTTTTTCACCACACCAAATCTGCCGAAATAGATTTTGCCTCCTTTGCCATATACATTCAGTTCGGGGCTTTGCAGCACTTCCAGACCTGGCATTTCGATGGTGAAAACAAATTTCTTTACTTCTATTTCTTTCCCGATTAAGTGGTAGCCAATCTTTTTCTCCGGATGTTTTACCTCTACTGTATCCGGGTCTGGTTTAACAACTTCATAGCCACCATATATGGTTGTTGTATTGTTTGTCTCTTCTTTCATTGTACGGTCTGTTTTTAACTTTCAATTTGCCACTTTACTTTTACCTGGTTATTTTCGACTGTTCCGGTCAGTTCTATGATGTTGCCATCCTGTTTAGGATCTATTTTAAATGTAATGGATTCTCCATCTTTGTATCCCTGCGTGCAGGCAGTCATATCTATCCACTCTTCCGTAAAATCTTCACGGATAGCAACGTCTTCTTTTTTCCACTGGAGGTTAAAAATCTTTTTAGGCTTATCATCCTCGCTTTCCACCAATGCTTTTACTTCCCTGATTTTCTCTTCGGCCTCTTTTATCTTTGTGGGAGCTGTCAGGCGGCTGAGGGTGGATATGTTGGGGAAAGGAATTTCTTTTAACGGGATTACTGCCGGTTTCATTGGGGCACTACTGCTTATGGTTACACCGGGTACTCCTTCTATGATCTGTCCGCCGCGTGCAGTCATACTACCTACTATGGCAACCGGTTTACCGTTTATCAGTACACCCGGACAGCCTGTTACAATTACATCGGGAGGCCCGGTACAGGTGCAGGTATCGCCTATTACTGCAATGGGTTTTTCATTAATTAGTACTCCCGGAACACCCGGGCCGATTATGGGGCCTCCTACATGTGGAGTTACTCCGGTTACCATGGGGCATACATGCATGCTGCCTATTGTTGCAATTGGTTTACCTGCCATTGTGGTTAGTTTTTAAGATTTTATAGTTAGTAAATGCAACAAATATATATAATTTTTTGAGGTTTCGACTCTAAATTCTATTTTATTAGTGCTATTGTATTCAAATGATCCTGTAAACTTTCTTAATGGTTTTTCGGTTTATTTTAGTGAGCATATTATAATTATACCAAAATCTTTATAAGGAAAAATTTTATGAATTACCGTATAGAAAAAGATACTATGGGAGAAGTGCGTGTACCCATGGATGCCTATTATGGTCCGCAAACACAGCGTAGTATCAGTAACTTCCAGGTAGCAACCGATATCAGCCGTATGCCGAAAGAGGTAATTCAGGCATTTGGTTACCTGAAAAAGGGTGCTGCTCTTATAAACCGTGATGCGGGTGTTCTATCTCCTGAAAAATGCAGATTGATTGAAGAAGTATGTGATGAAATTATAGCAGGCAAATTAGAAGACTCTTTCCCTCTGATTGTATGGCAAACCGGAAGCGGTACACAGACCAATATGAATGTAAATGAGGTGATTGCCAACCGGGCCCATGTGTTGCAGGGCGGACAATTGACGGATAAAGACAAAGTATTGCATCCCAATGATGATGTAAATAAATCGCAGTCATCAAACGATACTTTTCCTACAGCTATGCATATTGCCGCGTATAAGGTATTAACAGAGGTAACTATTCCCGGAATCCTGCGTTTACGCAACACCCTGGCACAAAAAAGTATTGCTTTTATGCCAATCGTAAAGATTGGACGAACACACCTCATGGATGCTACACCTCTTACCCTGGGGCAGGAGTTTAGCGGCTACATGGCACAAATACAGTATGGACTGCGGGCAGTGCAGAATTCGCTTGACCGTATTGCGGAACTGGCTCTGGGAGGTACGGCTGTGGGAACAGGTATAAATACACCAGACAATTTTGCCAAGCTGGTAGCCAAAAAGATCGCGGAATTGACGGATTTGCCTTTTGTTACAGCCCCTAATAAGTTTGAGGCACTGGCATCGCACGATGCGTTGGTTGAGGCACATGGCGCACTCAAATCGGTAGCCGTTTCCCTGATGAAGATTGCGAACGATATTCGTCTATTGGGTTCAGGCCCACGGGCAGGTATCGCCGAAATACAGTTGCCGGAGAATGAACCGGGATCGTCTATCATGCCGGGTAAAGTAAATCCTACGCAGTGTGAGATGATGACAATGGTGGCGGCGCAGGTAATGGGGAATGATGTGGCTATTTCTATCGGAGGATCGAACGGACAGTTTGAACTGAATGTCTTTAAACCGATGATCATTGCCAACTTTATACAGAGTGCCCGTTTGATCGGAGAGGGATGTGATAGCTTTAACGAACATTGCGTGAGCGGTATAGAACCGGTAAAAAAGAATATAAAAAGTCATTTGGATAATTCGCTGATGTTAGTAACCGCACTGAATCCTAAAATAGGTTATTATAAAGCTGCGATGATCGCCAAGAAAGCCTATAAAGAAAACAAAACATTGAAAGAGGCAGCCATTGAAACCGGTTTTGTAACTCCGGAAGAATTTGATGCCTGGGTAGATCCCTCCAAAATGGTTGGAAAAATTGATCTGAAAAGGTGAGATATGGTTTAGCAGTATTATAAATGTTCGGCGTAGCGTCCTCTCTACGTCGTTTGTAAAAGTGAGGCTCCAGCCTCACGTGAAGCAGGAGCTTCACAAATTCTTAGCGGCGTAGCGAGGACGCTACGCCGAACAGAAGAATAGAAACTTGTAAAATAGAAAAGCTATGAATTTCCCTACTAAAATATATCCGTATCTGTTGGTTATTTACCTGCTGTTTAATTGTCAATTGTCTACTGTCAATTGTCAATTGATCGAAGATTCTGATACATCAGGAATGGTCCTTAAATCAATCTATCCTGTGGAGTCGAAGAATAAAAGCAGGATATATAATAGTTTGTGGGGAAAGCATTACCGTAATCTGTATTCGATCCCGGTGCGGGTACGGCCGCTTGATCCGGATACATTGAGAGGCGGAATGAGGTTTACCCGGCCGGCTGACCAGTTCCATGGGTTGTTTCTGGAGGATAAGGAACGGAACCTGTATATGCTCAAACCTTTGGGAGGTTCGACCAGTTTTATAGAATCTGATTTTTTCCGGACTATGTACCGGAAAAGCGATTTCCGGGATACCTATATGGATACTTTTATCCGGGATGCCTATACTATGATCAATCCTTATACATTTATAACCTCTTCTTATCTGGCCGAAAAAGCCGGACTACCTACACCCCGTTTCAGGTTGTTTTATCTGCCACCCGGATCAGTGCAGGATACAATTGCCGACGGTAGCCGTATACAGGATAAGATTGTTACCATTATAGATATTCCGGATATGAATATGCGGAGTAATATAAAGACTACACCGGAAGTCCTGGACCTGTTGCTCGAGGATAAGAGAAACCATGTAAACCAGGACGTCTATATTCGTACCCGCTTGTTTGATATGCTGGTGGGCGACTGGAATAAGATTCCTGAAAACTGGGCCTGGCTGGCCGAAGATACAGGAGACGGAATTGAATTTACACCGGTTGTGATAGACCGCAATCATGCGTTTACCCGGGCTGACGGATTTTTGTTCAGGCAGTTATTGAATATTCTTACGTTAGGGTTTATAACCGATTATAATAAGAAATATAAGAATATAAAGAATTTCAATAAGCTGGGATATGCGCTGGATGTTGCCGTTACGGCGCAAAGTAATGAAGAAGAGTGGCTCAAAGAGGCCCGTTATTTACAGCGTATCTTTACAAAGCCGCTTATTGAAGAAGCCTTTCAGCAATTGCCGGATAGTATCCGCGGAGAAGAGATTGATATGTTGAAAGAGAGTCTGGTAACCCGCCGGGATCATTTAGAGGAACTGGCCGGGCGTTATTACCGGATATTGCAGCAAACGCCTGTTATCACAGGTAGCCGTAAGGACGACCTGATTCATATCGACCGCTCGGCACAGGATAGTATTCATATACATATATATGATAAGGCAAGCGGACGGGAAACTTTTCATAAGGCGTATCAAAAGAAAACAACCGACCAGATATGGCTGTACGGATTGCAGGGAGATGACCGGTTTGAGGTTACCGGAAAAGCCGGGAAAGAGAAACCAATTTACCTGATAGGTGGAAAAGGCCGGGATAGTTACAATTTCGACTCCGGGAAGAAACTCCGTGTATATGAATATAAGGATGCAAAAGGTACGCTGGATTCCATTCATGGGGCACGAACTATTTTTTCGGATAGCGATAGCCTGATGTTGTATGATTATGAAAAGACAAAGTATAATACAGCTTCGTTCAGCCCCTGGGGATTTTATGATTCGGATTTGGGAATAAACCTGGGTAGTTTCTTTACCTATACACATTATGGTTTTAAACGTTTACCGTTTACCTATCAGCACCGGATCGGTTTTAATTATCTGACAGGATTTATGTACCGGGGGATATTTCCTCTGTATAACGAGAAACAGACGTTTATTATAGATGCTACATTCGGTTTTCCTAAAAACGTTTATAATTTCTTTGGTTTTGGTAATGACACGGACGGGTATAAAGACGAGAAGCGAAATTATAATCAGGTAAATGTGCGGGAGTTTAAAGTGATTCCTTCGTTCCGGCAGAGGCTGGACAAAAACAACCAGCTAACTGTACACGCTTCGTATGAACTTTATAAAGTGCGTAATCCACACGACCGGTTTATCAATACCATGTATGCTGACGATAGCCATATATTTGATTATAACTCGTACACTGATATCGGGTTGGAGTATCAGTATGATCGTGCTTTCTCACGGTTTATTCCTCATTTTGAGCTGACTCTCTCTTCCGGCTGGCGGTTTGGATTGAATGATATCAAACGGAATTATCCCTGGTCTGAAGCCCGTCTGGAAATGGATGTTGCTTTCTCCAAACGTTTTACATGGGCTACTTTGCTGAAAGGCCAGGTGTTGTATAATGATAAGTATGAGTTCTATCAGGCGGCAACGACCGAATTAAGGGGATTTCGTAGCAAACGTTTTATTGGGAAACAATCATTTTATGAGTCGTCCGATTTTCGTTTGGATATGGGAAATCTGCGAAACCCCATCTTACCTCTGAAATATGGCGTGTTTGCCGGGTTTGACTGGGGGCGTGTATGGTATCCGGGGGAACATTCCAACAAATGGCATCTTTCTTACGGAGGGGGATTCTGGCTGATCATTATGAATAAAATTATCACCAAATATTCTCTCTTTGGTTCAGATGATACCGTACGTTTTATGTTCGAACTGGGACTTGGGTTCTAATCCGGTTTGCGGATGAGGGTGGATGATTGGTATTCTTCTTTCAGGTATGTTTCGATGTGTCTTTTTTTCTTTTCTTCCAGAATTTCGTTGATTGCGATCAGGATGCCGGTTTCTTCTACTTCTCCGAATTCGTGGTTGACCGCAGTACCGAATACACGCATTTTGAGTGAGAGGCTCACGTAGGCATTTACTAACGGTGGTACGTTGATTCCTAATTTACGGACTTCTGTGTTGAGGACTTTATAATTTTCTTTAAAGTTATCGGAATGGAAAAGTCCGGCCATTTTCTCAGCATCTTCATTGGTACGAAGAGGGAAGATGGGTGAGATCAGGTGATTGGGGTCGGGGAAATGTTTTTTCAGGAAATAGAGTACCATATCTCTTGCCTCCTGATTATAGGTATTATACATGGTTACTTTGCCAAAGTAATATTTCAGGGTGGGGTCAATCACGGATAAAGCTCCCAGCCCATCCCAGAGATTATCCAGTACAAACATTCCTTTGGCGGCTCCGGCACGCGTGTTCTGATATTCCAGCGTAACAAAGGAACGGCCTAATTCTACTGCATATGGAAGGTAGTCTTTAATGAATGTTTCGGAGAAGTTAAAAAGGTGAGAGGTAGCCAGAAGTGGTTTGCCGTTTTCATCAAACCGCACATCCGAACCGCATAGAAAACGGCATCCACCCAGTATTTGCTCCCCTTCCGGGTCCCACACAACCAGTTGACGGTAAGCATCTTCCATGGTGTCGAACTCATCTATATCAACAGGGTTTCCGGTGCCACCTCCATAATACCGGAATGCTATTTCGCGTAAGCGGCCGATTTCCTGCATTACATTTGGAGAATCGTGAGCGGTTGTGATATAAATTTCATTGTTCGATTTATTAGTTCTTCTTAAACGTTTCTCCTTGGTAAGTTCTGTTTTAAGCAACCCGCGGCTTACCGGAGAGATTGTATCCTGCATATTATTTTCCATTAGTTCACTGATTAAGCGAATATACGATATTTTTCACATATTCAGCCCATTCGCCTGGCTTTTTGCTACTATCAAATGTTTGCCAGGGAATCGGTTTTCCAAAATATATTTTATAAGTGCTGTGTTTTGCTTTGAACAATTCGTCCGGCAGATAAAACAATTCAATATTGAATTTGATACCCATGGCTTTTCTTACTTGGGCAAAGCGGTAGAAAAAGTTCGAGTTCCGGCCGTCGAAATAAACCGGAATGATATCCCGTTTATATTTTATTGCTTTCTGGATGAATGATTTTTTCCATTCAAGGTCTCTTATTACTCCCTGCTGACGGCGGGAACATAACCCTGCCGGGAATGTAACGATTTGATTGTCCGACGAGAATGCTTCGTCTGTGAGTTGTGTTACCTCCTTCTTTTGTTTTCCGTATTTATTGACAGGGATAAAGATCGAACGCAGGTTGGGGATGTTGAGTAACACATCATTTACCGGATACCGGATGTTTCCTTTGAAACGTTTTCCCAGATAGGCAGACAGGCAAATGCCGTCCATTCCTCCTAACGGATGGTTGGCTGCGAAAATAAAACGCCCTTCTTCCGGGATGTTCTCTTCCTGCTGCGGAATAATAGTCAGGTCAAAATAACTGAGTAAATCCTGCATGAAATCTACTCCGTCCGAATCATGGTAATGAGTCAGTATATAATTGATTTCATCCTGGTGAAGTATTCTTTCCAGATATCTGACGGCAAAACCCGGCAGGCAGGAGGCCAGTTTAGGAGCCTTTTGCACCAGCACTTGTTTTACATTTATCTGAAGTATAGAAGGTTGTGTCATTATACTTTACATTCTCACACACAAAGATAAAGTAATAATTAATAAGGATATACAGGAGAATTAAAATTTAATGATTTAATTCTGTAATACGCTGAATGTCCGTATGCCTATGGAGTAAAAGAAAGACCGGGATTTACTCAAAGCTTTAGTTTAGATAAGTTGTTCTATCTGTCAGATTACAAGATATTTAATTTGTAACAATTTCTATATTAATCAGTTGTGAAAATGTTTGAAAAAAAATGTGTTTTTGCTATTCATTTGTTAGGGGAAAAGAAGGGAAATATGTAATTTTACCCACAATTAAAGAAAAGAGCTTATTAAACCTTTATGCACCTTTCTGGTGTTTAAACAAAAAGTATTGGATGGAAGAGAAGGAAGTGTGTTACCATGTACCGGTATTGCTACATGAAAGTCTGGAAGGTCTGGCAATTGCCCCTTCCGGGGTCTATGTAGATGTTACGTTTGGCGGGGGCGGCCATTCCCGTGAAATATTGAAACGGCTGGGAACAGAGGGTACACTTTACGGATTCGACCAGGATGCGGATGCAGAAAAAAATATTCCGGCAGATGACCGGTTTGTGTTTGTAAGAAGTAATTTTCGTTTCCTTTATAATTTCATGCGCTTTCACGGTGAGGTAGGTGAGGTAGACGGAATACTGGCTGATTTGGGAGTATCTTCCCATCATTTTGATGATAAAGAGCGTGGTTTTTCTTTCCGGTTTGAAGGCGAACTGGATATGAGGATGAACCGGCGCGCCGGACTGACGGCGGCTGATGTAATCAATACTTATCCGGAGAAAGAACTGGCCGATCTGTTGTATTTATATGGAGAATTAAAACAATCCCGCCGTATTGCTTCGGCCCTTGTAAAGGTCCGGCAGCAGAAGCCGGTAAAACGAATTGAGGAACTGCTGGAGATTTGTAAACCTTTCGGTGAAAAAGATAAAGAGAAGAAGTTTCTGGCACAGATATTCCAGGCTTTACGGATTGAAGTAAACCAGGAGATGCGTGCCCTGAAAGATATGTTAACCCAAACACTGGACGTATTGAAACCGGGCGGACGCCTGGTGGTAATCACCTATCACTCACTGGAAGACCGGCTGGTAAAAAATTTCCTGAAGACCGGGAACTTTGAGGGGAAAGTAGAGCAGGATTTCTTTGGAAATGTGTTTACTCCTTTCCGGATGGTGCATAATAAAGTGATTGTTCCTACAGAAGAGGAAATTGAACGGAATCCCCGTTCGCGAAGTGCAAAGCTTCGGATTGCAGAATTGAAAGATAGATAAAAAGACTAACATACCATCGTTGATGTAGAAGATGAAACGGACAGTAAAAAAAAACAAAAAGGAGAAAAGACTTTCCCTGCTGTATATTCTGGGAGGGGGCATTCTTAAGGAGGACTTCATTGTAAGGCATACCAAAATGATTGTCCTGATCGTATTCCTTATTTTCTTTTTTATTGGAAATCGTTATACCTGTATGCAAAAGGTGAGGGAAATAGACCGATTACGACAACGGTTACATGATGTGAAGTTTGAAGCTCTATCTGTGTCGACCGAACTGACAGGCAAGAGCCGGCAGTCACAGATTGAAAGTCTGGTAGAGTCAAAAGGGCTTGGGCTGGAGGTGGCTAAAACACCTGCGTTTGAATTATACAAATGAGATTAACTAATTGTTGATATTGCTGATCAAGCACGTATGGAAAAGGAGACAACATCAGGATTTACACCGAAGAATAATTATATTTTACTGACCTACTTCATTATTGTATTGTTGTTGGGTGGTTTTGCTGTTGCTATTCTTTTTCGTGCTTTTAATACCGCTTTTGTAGAAAAAGAGAAATGGGAACAGGTGGCCGAAAGCCAGAAACGGCCGAACCGTCTGGTATTGCCTGGGCGTGGTAATATTTATTCGGCAGATGGCAAATTGATGGCTACCAGTACACCGCAATATATTACGTATATCGATTTTCTGGCTAATAAATCGCTGTTGGATTCGCTCGAGAATGGTAAGAATAACAATCTGGATTCTCTGGCAATTCATCTGAACAGACTGTTTCCGGACCGTACTGTTGCCGGGTATAAAGAGCATATCAGGAAGGGAATGAAAAGCAAAAGCCGGCAATATCAGTTAGTGGGGCGGAAAATTTCTTATACGGAAAAGAAGGCGATAGAAAAAATACCTTTTATTCGTATGGGACGGTATAAAAGTGGTTTTTATACCAAAGAAATGGTAGAGCGCCAAAAGCCTTTCGGTACCCTTGCCTCCCGTACAATCGGGAATATATACGGAGAGATCGAAGAGTCCGGGATAACGAAAGGGAAAAATGGGCTGGAACTACAATATGATTCGCTGTTGAGGGGCGAGTCCGGTCTGAGTTCGGTACGCCGGGTAGGTGGTGGCTGGACCAATGTGATAGAGGTGGAACCGGTGGACGGGATGGATGTGGTTACTACGATTGATATTACGATTCAGGATATTACAGAAAAAGCGTTGGTTGATAAACTCAAAGAAATTGATGCCGAGTCGGGTACTGCTGTTGTTATGGAGGTGGCTACAGGAGAGATTAAAGCGATTACCAATATGGCCCGTGTGCGGGAGGGTGTTTATACGGAAACACTAAACCATGCGGTTGCTGATGAGATTGAACCGGGGTCGACTTTTAAGGTGGCTTCTATGATTGTTGCGCTGGAAGATGGCATATGTCAGCCGGAAGATTCGGTGGATACAGGCAAAGGTGTGTATATGTATAAAGGAAAACACCGGATGACCGATCATAATATGAACCGGGGAGGATATGGGATGATTACGGCAGCCCAGTCTATCTGGTATTCATCCAATATCGGAGTGGCCAAAATCATCCTGAAAGGATACGAAGATAATCCGAAGAAATTTGTGGAAGGATTGTACCGGACCGGTATAAACGCGGACCTGAAACTGGAAATACCCGGTTCGGGAAAGGCGAAGATACGTATGCCGGGCGATACGGTAAACTATTGGTCTGCCACGACTCTGCCCTGGATGTCGTTCGGATATGAAACCCAAATTCCTCCGATCTATACACTCACTTTCTTTAATGCGATAGCAAATGGTGGTAAAATGGTACGTCCGATGTTTACCAAAGAGATTTCAAAGAACGGGAAAACGGTTAAAACTTTTTCTCCCGAAGTTGTGAAGTCTTCTATCTGTTCCAAAAAGACTCTTCAGATCATTCATGATATGCTACTGGGTGTAGTGGAGAAGGGAACCGGAACAGCTGTGCGGTCGGATGCGATCCGGATAGCCGGCAAAACCGGAACGGCTCAAATCGCTTCGGGTGGTGTATACCGTACAGCCGGACATCAGGTGTCGTTCTGTGGTTATTTTCCGGCAGACGAACCTTTGTATAGCTGTATCGTAGTAATCCGGCGGCCCCGTATCGGGTATCCTTCCGGTGGAACTATGTCGGGAGGAGTTGTCAAGACCGTGGCGGAAAAGATTTATGCCAATCATATGACTTTTGATATCCGGAAACATCCGGCGGATTCAACAGCAGTGCCTGTTCCACCAACCAAAAACGGTGATATGCAGGCTCTGGAGAAAGCGTTGAAAAAGTTTAAGATCAAAACAGACGATGAAGAGGCAGATACCCGTTGGGTAATAGCAGAAGCGAATGGAGAGAAAATAAAACTGAAAGATATAGAGATAAAGCAGGGAGTAGTGCCCCGGGTAACAGGCATGGGGGCAAAAGATGCTGTTTTTCTGATGGAAAGTGCAGGTTTGCAGGTTCATCTTTCCGGTGTTGGCAAAGTGGTGAAACAATCTATTCCGGCGGGCCAGAAAGTTACTTCGGGCCAGACGGTATCTCTTACACTGAATTAAACAGGAAAATATATGAAATTAAAGGAACTTATACAGTCAATAAATACCGGATATACAGGCACTGAAAATCCGGAAATAACAGGTATTCATTCGGATTCAAGACAAATAAAGGATGGCTTTCTGTTTGTTGCCGTACGGGGTACGGTGGTGGACGGACATACATTTATATCCAAAGCAATAGAACAGGGAGCGGCGGCTGTTGTTTGCGAAGAAGTTCCGGAAGATTTAGCCGGGAAAGCTGTTTTTATACCGGTAAAAGATTCCGCCGGTGCACTGGGTAAACTGGCTTCCGTATGGTATGGCGAACCTTCCAAACAGCTAAAGCTGGTAGGAGTAACGGGTACTAACGGGAAAACAACAATTGCTACCCTGCTATACGAAATGTTCCGCAAGTTAGGCTATAAAGCAGGATTGTTATCGACTGTATGCAACTATATTGACGGCGAGGCTGTTCCTACAGAACATACAACACCTGATCCGCTTACTATTCAATCCCTTATGGCTGCAATGGTAGAGAAAGGGTGTGAATATGCTTTTATGGAAGTGAGTTCGCATGCGGTACACCAGAAACGGATTAGTGGGCTGGATTTTGACGGAGGTATTTTTACTAATCTTACCCGCGACCATCTGGATTATCATGGTACGGTGGAGAATTATCTGCAGGCAAAGAAAGCTTTTTTCGATCATCTGCCTTCTACCGCTTTTGCACTGACAAATGCAGATGATAAGAATGGAATGGTAATGCTTCAGAATACTCCGGCGCGGAAGCTTACCTATTCGCTTCGTACCCTGGCTGATTTCAAAGGTAAAATTCTGGAGTCGCATTTTGACGGTACGGAAATGGTTATCAATGACCGGGAGGTAATTGTACATTTTGTGGGCCGTTTCAATGCATCTAATCTGCTGGCTGTATATGGTGCAACCGTTTCGCTGGGTATTGATCCGGAGGAAGCACTGGTTGTATTAAGTACGCTTCGTTCGGTTTCGGGCCGTTTCGAGACGATAGCTTCCCCGCTGGGATATACGGCGATTGTAGATTATGCCCATACCCCGGATGCACTGACAAATGTGTTGAACGGTATTCAGGAAGTATTGCAGGGAAAAGGTAAAATTATTACTGTGGTAGGTGCCGGAGGAAACCGGGATAAAGGAAAACGTCCGTTGATGGCAAAAGAGGCTGCTAAACTGAGCGATCAGGTGATACTTACCTCTGATAATCCCCGGAATGAAGACCCGGAAGAGATCATTCGCGATATGTCTGCGGGCCTGGCACCGGAAGATATGGCACGCACGCTTTGTATTACCGACCGCACCCAGGCGATCCGTACCGCTACCATGCTGGCTAAGAAAGGAGATGTTATTCTGGTGGCCGGTAAAGGGCATGAAGATTACCAGGAGGTGAAAGGTGTGAAACATCATTTTGACGACCGGGAGAAATTAAGAGAAATATTCAACTTACAACAATCATAAAAAGAGATGCTGTATTACCTTTTTAATTATTTGAACGAACTGGACTTTCCCGGAGCAGGAATGTTCAAGTATGTTTCGTTCCGTTCGGGAGTAGCACTTATTCTGGCCTTGTTTATTTCCACTACTCTCGGACGTAGAATTATAGACCGGCTGCAACAGATGCAGATTGGCGAAACTATCCGGAACCTTGGACTTGAAGGGCAGATGAGTAAAAAAGGAACTCCTACCATGGGTGGGGTTATCATTATTATTGCAATCCTTGTTCCTGCGCTGTTGTGTGCCCGTTTTGAAAGTATTTATCTCTGGCTGATGATCATTACTACCGTCTGGCTGGGAGCATTGGGATTTGCCGATGATTATATCAAGGTTTTCCGGAAGAACAAAGACGGGTTAAAAGGTAAATTTAAAATCGTAGCCCAGGTTGGTTTGGGCCTGATTGTGGGATTGGTGATGTATTTTAGTCCGGATGTAGTGATCCGGGAAAACATCGAACACAAACGGGCCGATAGTCTGGTAGAAAGTGTAAGTTTCCGTCCGGATGTAACCAAGTCTACCAAAACAACAATTCCTTTTCTGAAAAATAATAATTTCGACTATGCTACGCTGGTAGGCTGGGCAGGAAAATACCAGACCGAAGCGGCCTGGATTGTATTTGTGTTGATGACGATTCTGATCGTCACAGCGGTATCTAACGGTGCGAATCTGACCGACGGGCTGGACGGGCTGACGGCCGGCAGTTCCGCGATCATTGGGGTTGCATTGGGGATACTGGCCTATATGTCGTCGCATGCCGAGTTTGCCTCTTTCCTGAACATTATGTTCCTGCCCGGTGCGGAGGAATTGGTGGTTTTTATGGCTGCCTTTATCGGGGCAACTATTGGTTTCCTCTGGTACAATGTATATCCGGCACAGGTATTTATGGGAGATACCGGTAGCCTGACACTGGGTGGTATTATCGCGGTGTTTACTATTATTATCCGGAAAGAATTATTGATTCCTATTCTTTGCGGTATCTTTTTCGCGGAGAGCCTTTCGGTTTTATTGCAGGTAATCTATTTTAAGTTTACGAAAAAAAGATATGGAGAAGGGAAACGCATATTTAAGATGACCCCTTTGCACCACCATTTCCAGAAACCGGGCAATGTGGGTATCCATGCTGTGCTTCAACGGCCGTATAACATAATCCCCGAGTCGAAGATCGTTGTACGGTTCTGGCTGGTAGGTATTATTCTGGCAGTAATCACGATTGTAACACTGAAGATGAGATGAAACAGCAAAAGATTGTTATATTAGGAGGTGGAGAAAGTGGTGCCGGGGCGGCAATACTGGCAAAGCAGAAAGGGTTTGGAGTCTTTTTGTCGGATGCTTCAGGCATAAAGCCTGTATATAAAGATTTATTGGATAGCCGGGGTATCCGGTGGGAGGAAAACGGGCATACGGAAGAAGAAATTCTGGCGGCAACCGAAGTAATAAAGAGTCCGGGCATACCGGATAAAGCACCTGTTATTCAAAAATTAAAAGCACAGGGCACTCCAATTCTTTCGGAAATAGAGTTTGCCGGACGGTATACAGATGCACGCATGGTTTGTATTACCGGGAGTAACGGCAAGACAACAACAACTACACTGATACATCATATTTTTACGGAAGCCGGCCTGGATGCCTCATTAGCCGGAAATATCGGAAAAAGTCTGGCTTTACAGGTAGCGGAAGATCCGCATGCTATTTATATACTTGAACTGAGCAGTTTCCAGTTTGATAATATGTATGATTTCCGTGCTGATACAGCAATTCTGCTGAATATAACTCCTGATCATCTGGACCGGTATGAGTATAAAATGGATAATTATGCGAATGCAAAGTTCCGTATTATACGGAACCAGCGTCCGGAAGATGCATTTATCTATTGGGACAGAGATCCGTACATCCGGAAAGGGATTCGTGAACATGTTCCCGGGGCGGCCTTGTATCCCTTCGGATACGGTAACCTGCAACATGCTATTCTTTCCATAGATACTCCCCGCGGAATAGAAACTGTTGCCGTTGATGATTTATCTATGGAAGGTGTGCAGCAGTTATATAATACACTTTATCCGGTAATGATAGATAATCTGCCCCAGATTGTTTTATCGGTGGATACTCCCAACGGACTATTTTCTATGCCGGTAAAAGAACTGTCTCTGAAAGGTCTTCATAATGTTTATAACTCTCTGGCCGCTATATTTGCTGCTAAGATAGAAGGTATTGAGGATGACGTGATCCGTCGTGCATTGAAAAATTTCAATGCGGTAGAGCACCGTCTCGAACCGGTTGCAGATATTCATGGTGTTCATTATATAAATGATTCGAAGGCGACTAATGTAAATTCCTGTTATTATGCCCTTGAAAGTATGACTACTCCTGTTGTGCTGATATTGGGGGGTACGGATAAAGGAAATGATTATACGGAGATTGATGCGTTGGTGCGCCAAAAAGCGCGCGCGTTGGTGTTTTTGGGGGTAGATAATAGTAAGTTGCATACCTTTTTCGGGCAGGTGCGGCCTACGGCTGATGCGGGTTCAATGGAAGAAGCTGTGGAGAAAGCCACTGCTTTTGCGCAACCGGGCGATACTGTTTTATTATCTCCCTGTTGTGCCAGCTTTGACCTCTTTCAGAATTATGAAGACCGGGGCAGGCAATTCAAAGAATATGTATATAAATTGAAATCTTAGATAAAATAGAACTATGGATCTGGCTAACAAACTCTTCAAAGGCGACCGGGTGATATGGATTATATTCATGTTCCTTTGTCTTATTTCAGTGGTGGAAGTATTTAGTGCAACCAGTACGATTGCTTATAAAAATGCAAATCATTGGGCACCTATTGTGCGTCATGCTTCATTCCTGACCGTAGGGTTTATCCTGATCCTGTTGTTGCATAATATTCCCTGCCGGTTCTTTTCGGTACTGATCCTGCTGTTGCCTGTTTCTATTTTAATGCTATTCCTTACCCCGTTTATCGGGATCAGCGAAAACGATGCACACCGTTGGCTGAGCTTGTTTGGTATCCAGTTCCAGCCTTCGGAGTTTGCCAAGCTGGCCTGTGTGGTGTTTGTTTCCTTTATGCTGAGCAGAAGAGGGAAATTTACCGAAGATCAGATTTTTAAATATGTTTTAATAGGGGTTACAGTAACCTGTATATTGATTTTACCCGAAAACTTCTCTACGGCTTTTATGCTTTTCGGAGTATGTTTTCTCCTGATGTGTATCGGACAATTACCCTGGAAGAAAATGGGTATCCTTACAGGCTCTCTCTTTTTGGCACTGGCTCTTTTTGTGTTGGCTCTGACGGTTCTTCCACATGACGTTTTAAAACACATACCCCGTGCGCTTACCTGGAAAGAACGTATCAAAGATTTCCGGAACAAAGAAAGAAGTATAGATGCCGCTACCTATAAAATCACAGATGATAATTACCAGGTATCCCACGCCAAGATTGCTATTGCCCGGGGTGGGGTGTTTGGTAAATTGCCGGGACATGGCCATCAGCGGGATTTTCTGCCACAGGCCTATTCTGACTTTATCTATGCGATTATCATAGAGGAGTTGGGGTATACAGGTGGGGTAGTGGTACTTTTACTCTATATCATGTTATTGGTACGGGCCGGTATGATTGCCCGGAAGTGCGAAAAGTTATTCCCCAAATTTCTTGTACTGGGGTGTGGGTTACTGATTGTAGTGCAGGCACTTGCCAATATGGCGGTGGCAGTGAACCTGATTCCTGTTACCGGACAGCCTTTACCCCTTATAAGCCGTGGAGGAACCTCGACGGTTATTACCTGCATCTATTTCGGAATCATTTTAAGTATCAGCCGTTTCGGTGCAGGAATCGGTAACGAAGAGGATGAAGTCATCGACGATGGCCAACCCACAGCCGAAGACTGGACGGGAGAATCTGCCCTCGAAGCAATAGAAGACCTGGAAGAGGTTGTAGAACCTGAAAAGGAAGCGTGCTAATGTGATTTAGTCATTTCCCAATTGTACCTGTTCGGCATAATATTCTGCTTCCTGTTCGATATCCAGTAATTTATTGATTTCGTGTCTTCTTTCTAAATGAGTAAAGTAGGATTGCATCACTTTATACAGATCGAACCCTTCGGTGGAACCCGCAGCCATATTCAGCCTTTCTACTAACTCTTCTGTTGCAGCCTGTATCTCGGCCGGATCAATCAGGTGGAATTCGTTGCTGTGAATAAGATATTTCTGTGTCATGTTATTTAATTTTATTCGGTTATTTATTTTAATAACCGGATAGACCGGGGGGATGTTTAATGTTGGCGATTATATAAGGTTTACTTTTATCGTATGAAAAGTGCTGATAGAATCAATATCTATGTAGATGTGTCAGATCTTTTCCCAGGTATACTAAACGAAAAAACTTCATTATCGGGAGATAATGAAGCTTTTTATGTGAGCGAAAGACGGGATTCGAACCCGCGACCCTAACCTTGGCAAGGTTATGCTCT
>JAJQAZ010000077.1 GCA_021203545.1 Tannerellaceae bacterium
TCACTTACGATTTGTAATTTTAGCAAAAAACGAGGAGAGTTTTTACACAGCCTCTCAAGTTGGGGAACAGGACGTTTTTATTATTGGATCATTTCTTTATTTTCCCCGGATTCTTACTTATAAAATCTTTCCAACCGGAATATTTTTTATCAGACACAGGACTATTGGATTGAAAAAAGTGGCATACTGCAGCAGCCAGGCCATCTGTCGCATCTAACTGGGGCAACATATTTTCATTAGCTATATGCAAATAACGCTGAAGCATACCGGCTACCTGCTCTTTCGAAGCATTTCCATTGCCGGTAATCGACATCTTTATCTTTAAGGGAGCATATTCAAATATCGGAATATCCCTGTTCAGAGCGGCAGCCATAGCCACACCCTGTGCCCGCCCCAGTTTGAGCATACTCTGCACATTTTTTCCAAAAAAAGGTGCCTCGATAGCCAACTCATCCGGTGTATACTGATCTATCAGAGCCGTTACCCGTTCAAATATTTTCCGTAAACGTAGGTAATGATCCTCATACTTATTTAATTGGAGAATCCCCATTGCAAGAAGAACAGGTTTATTTCCGGAAACAGAAATCACCCCATATCCCATTACAATAGTACCGGGGTCTATCCCCAAAATAATCCGTTCTTTTGGTTTTATTCCTGTTCCCAATCTATTTCCTCCAGCAAGGTAGTAAAACCGGCAATTTTATTTCCAAACTTCCCCGTCAGTTCCGCATGCATATTTTTTCCCTCCTGCTCAAGCCACAAATTCAGGGTCTCCACATTCTTTACATGAAACTGAACAGCATAACTGGCTCCCTCCTCTTCCGGGGTATACATCACTTTACGCAAACAGGGACGATTCAAAAACCCACAGGACGCAGCCCGGGGAATAAATTCATTTTTCATGTAAGCCAGGTAATCTGCCAACACCTCTTTATCTACATGAAAGGTAATATTATAAACTATCATTTCCGGAAATCTCTAAATTTGATAAACAAAGATAATGTTTATTATTTTACTATTCCAGAAATTGTATTATCTTTGCGCCGTTAATAACACAACATATTGGGGGATTAGCTCATCTGGCTAGAGCGCAACACTGGCAGTGTTGAGGTGATCGGTTCGAGTCCGATATTCTCCACAAAAGATAAATTTCCCTGCATAAAAAAATGTAGGGATTTTTTTTATAACTGAATATTAAATATATTGACCATTCGGAATCTATGGATAAATATAGAGGAATGACAGTGAATGAACGTCTTTATGTTAGTGGACTAATGGATGAATTTGATAAAGCAGTCGGGAAGAAAGATTCTGAAAGCATAATCTCAATATTAAAAGAAGTTGAACTTACAGATAAATCAATAGAAGATATTCTACTTAGTTTAAGATTAATGTAAGTCTATAATGTTTTATTTATCTTTTTCCTCATTTCTTCTTTTATAGGCCAACTGAAAGTCAGACAATTGCAGCTTTAATTTCTGAAGTTCATCCTGTGCCAACTCATACTTTTCCTGCACATCATTAAACTGTTCAACCAACAATTTTATGGCCTCTACATCTTTCCCTTCCTCCACCAGACTAAACAGCGTATTCTGATCATCTTCCACTCCATTTGTATCTGTAGAAATCACATAAACCAACATAGAACCTTCGCCGGTAAGAAGCCAGTTTTTATTAATCCGGGGATCCAATTTGCATACCGCATCTATTAGATTATCCGTTATTTTACCATTTCCTTTCCTACAATGATAAAGTTTGGTACGACTGATACCAATTTTCGCTGCTATATCATCCTCGGTACAGTCATAAATACTTTTCAGCTTTAGAATCAGATCATTAAAACGTGTATGTTTAGCCATATGCCTGCTATAATGTTTCATTAAATACGCCCAAAAAGTTAAACTTTAGGCTTAACATTATGCAAATATAATGGTTTTCATCCCAAATAAAAACACAGAAACTCAGAGATTTTAATAAATAAAACTCCGTGTCTCTGTGTCTCCGTGTTTGATATAAATATTCAGAAGTTTACTGATGCTCCGGCCGTAAAAGGTCATTCACCGTTTTCACCGGATTAAAGGTTTCAATAGGAACTTCTACAAAAACAGTATTCCAGTTGCTCATCGCGCCATTCCATAAGCCAGGTAGTTCAAGAGCCTTCAGATCTTTACCATCTTTACTCTTATATGATATAAATCCGGTATTCTTATCTACATAATCCGGCAGATTATACTTATTCCCTTTATGGTCTTTCACCGCACAAACCAGATCCACCGGATTAAAATGGGTACCCTGTTCAAACATCGCTTTCTTAACAGGATCTTCCAGGTCTACCTGCGAGCTTTCCAATATCTGCGGAGAAATTGTTCCATCCGGATTAACCGCCAGAAACGGTCCACCGCCCGGTTCACCCACATTCTTAACCATACCGCAAACCCGCAACGGACGTAACAGTTTACGTTTAATATAAAGGATCAGTTCCACATCTTCCAGTAGTTTAATCTCCGGATTCCGGATACACAACTCATCATGCAGGAAATGAATCATTTCTTCCACCTGCTTATGCGAATATTTTCCGCTTTCTATCAGTTCCAGATAATCAAAGATACGTTTCTGCAGGCTTACCAATACCCCGGCAATGATTTTCTTATAGATAACCGTCGAAAATTTAAAACTATCCGGAACAACATTATCAATGTTCTTAACAAAAATCACATCTGCATCCACATCATTCAGATTCTCGATCAAGGTCCCATGCCCACCCGGACGGAAAAGCAGTTTGCCGTTCTTATCCCGGAAAGGCTCATTATTCATATCAGCCGCAACCGTATCGGTACTTGATTTCTGAACGCTGAACGAAATATCATACCCTACCGAAAACTTCTCCTCATACCAATTCTTTTTCTCTGAAACCAATGCTTCAAAAAGAGCCTGGTGTTCCGGAGATACAGTGAAATGGATATTCACATCACCGGTTGTATTCTTGGCATACATGGCCCCTTCGGCCAGATGTTCCTCCATAGCAGTACGAACCTGCTCGGGATAAGTATGAAACAACAACAAACCTTTTGGCAACTGTCCGTAGTTAAGACCTTCCGGCTCAAGCAGATTAGAAACAATCGTTTTATAACTACCGGTTGCCAGCAAAGAAGGGATATCTTTCTCCTGATTCGCAAGACACACTTCATTCAGCGCATCATAGAAAGCAAAAGATTTAATATTCTCAAAGAATTTCTTTTCAAAAGAAGTTTCCGGTTCATTATAATCCGCACCAATAAACTCATACAGGTTCTTAAACATCCGGCTGGCAGCCCCCGAGGCCGGAACAAATTTAAGGATTGTATGATTCTCTGCCAGATAATTATCCCAGGCATCCATATAATCGGATTGCTCCTCTTTGGATATCACCTTAATTCCTTTTTCAACAGAAGCCGATGCGGTAATCTCAAGAAAAGGAAATCCTCTCTTAAAACAGGCAATCTGTTCTTCAATCTGTTGTTCACTAATACCTTTTAGGGCCAATTGGTTTAAATCATTCTCACTTAGCATGGTATAGAGGTTTATATTTATAAATTCGTTTAGTTTTCTTCGTTCCTATTATCGCAAATGTATAAAATAACAGATAAAAACAGCCGGTTTTTGCCGGAAAAAAGATAATTTTACAACATATTTTACTGAAGAAACAGATACTTCGTTTTTATTCCTCTCTTGAGAGGTTGCATAAAAACTCTGATCGTTCTTTGATAAAGTTGTAAATCGTAATAATTACCCCGTATGGGGTAAAATGTGACTAACCCCGGGTGCAACCCGGGGTAGGTAGAAACCCTCTCTATAACAACCCTGAAAGGGTTGAACCCGCTTCGGGGTTCATAGAGGAGAGTTCCTTTCTGCCACGGGTTTCACCCGCGGTTATGCACATTCAAGCCCTTCGGGCTTACGATCTGTAACTTTTTCGATTTTACATTTTAGTTTTTACACAGCCTCTTGAAAAGGGTTAGGGGTATATCATAATAAAAGTATGAATTGCAACTAACAGTATCAAGGGAGGAGAGACCGGGTTATTATATATTATAAGAAGATTACTATGGTTACTGAACCTTTCTTTACAGCGGCAGAAAAGAAAAAGTTTTTTTCTTCCTATAAACAACTATTCAGATCCTTGAAAATGTACCTGAAAGAGGATGATATATCCAAAATACGGGAACTATTACAACGAGTTATTGCACAGGATTGCTACGGAAGAGATAAAAACGGGATCAACGGATTGCTACGCAATATCGACACAGCCCTTATTGCAGCCAACGAGATCGGCATGAAACGAACCTCGATCATAGCCACTCTCCTGTATCGTCCGGTATTTAAGAAAATAATTACCCTTGGCGAAGTCAGGAAAGTATTCGGTGAAGATGTAGTGCTGATCATTGAGCGGCTACTGCGCACCTCCGACCTTTATTCAAAGAATACAGCCGTAAACTCCGAAAACTTCCACCGTCTCCTGTTCTCTTTTGCCGAAGATGTCCGGGTAATCCTGTTAATGATTGCCGACCGCCTCTACATGATGCGTATCGGTAAACAATTAATTGATGAAAACGACCGCATCCGGTTGGCTATGGAAGTATCTTTCCTGTATGCTCCCCTTGCTCACCGCTTAGGTTTATATAAGATCAAAAGCGAGTTGGAAGATTTATCGCTCAAATTTACCGATCCCAAACAATTTGCATTCATCAAACAAAAACTGAATGAAACCAAACAGTCACGGGATATCTATATCTCAGAATTCATTGCTCCGGTAAAAGAAAAACTAAAGGCCGCCGGACTTACATTCGACATTAAAGGGCGAACCAAGTCAATCCATTCGATCAACAATAAACTGAAAAAACAGAATATTGAATTTGAAGGCATTTACGACTTATTCGCTATCCGGGTAGTACTGGACTCGGTACCCGACAAAGAACGTTCCGAGTGCTGGCAGGTATTTTCTATCATCACCGATATGTACCAGCCTAACCCCAAACGGATGAAAGACTGGATATCCATTCCCAAAAGCAATGGATACGAAAGTTTACACATCACCGTAATGGGTCCACAAAACAAATGGGTAGAAGTTCAAATCCGTACCCGCCGCATGGACGAAATAGCCGAGAAAGGCCTGGCTGCCCACTGGCGTTACAAAGGAGTAAAAGCAGAAAGCGGGCTGGATGAATTCCTGACCAATGTACGCATGGCGCTGGAATCCAAAGACTCCAGTCCACAGGATTTGATGCAGGAGTTTAAACTGGACCTTTACAAAGATGAAATATATGTTTTTACTCCTACCGGCGAGTTAATTAAATTGCCAAAAGGTGCCACGGTTCTTGATTTTGCCTTTTCTATCCACAGCCAGTTAGGAAGTAAATGCGTATCCGCACGGGTTAACGATAAAAACGTACCGATCAAATATGTTTTGAACAATGGAGACACCGTTACAGTAGTAACATCTCCCACCCAATCCCCGAAACGGGACTGGTTATCATTTGTAACCACTTCGAAAGCCAAAGTAAAGATTAAACAATCCCTGCGGGAAGAGTCAGCTAAAAACGCGGACTTTGCCAAAGAGATGCTACAGCGGCGGTTCAAAAACCGGAAAATTGATACCGACGAGGGAGTCTTTATGCGGTATATCAAAAAGAAAGGATACAAAACCGTTACAGACTTCTATCTGGATATTTCGGAAGAGAAACTCGATCCCAATCAGGTAATAGAGGAATATCTGGAACTTGAAAAAAAGGAAAAAGAAGTATTGGACCATACCGGCATACGAAGTGCTGAAGACTTTGTGGCAACCACCGAAGTAGAAGAAATATCTTCACGGCAGGACGTATTGGTATTGGACCAAAACCTTCGGGGTATTGAATATACCCTGGCCAAATGCTGCAACCCTATTTACGGCGACGATGTTTTTGGCTTTGTATCTACCAAAGGAATTAAAATTCACCGCATGGACTGCCCCAACGCACAGGAAATGTTCAGCCGTTTCGGCTATCGTATTATCAAAGCGCGCTGGAGTGGGAAAGGCAGCAGCGGTTATGTAGTAACCCTGCGTGTTATCGGACGCGACGATATAACCATTGTGAGCAATATCACCTCTGTAATCAGCAAAGAAAACGGTGTAACACTGCGTTCGCTCAACATAGACTCTGTAGACGGATTCTTCCAGGGTAATTTTGCCGTTATGGTACAGGACACTCAAACATTAGGAGTCCTGACCAACAAGATTAAAACCGTAAAAGGAGTCAATACCGTAGAAAGAATTAACCAGAAAGTTTGAAACCAACAACTACCTGAATATTCTCCGGGTACTTTCTGAATAATACTCAATAAGTTTCTGAATTTACGTCCCGGTAGTAAATTCCTACGTCCCGGTGGTAAAAATTTACGTCCCGGTAGTATGAAATTATCACCGGGACGTAAATTTAACTACTTATTGAAAAAAACAGAAAAGCCAGCAGCCGGTAAACAAATAGTCACCGGTAAAAATCCGGTAATTAACCTTTCGGAGTTAATCCCATAGCTTCAGCACGCGTAAACATAAATTTACGGGCTGCTTCATACTCATTAGGAATAATTCCGTCAAGAATTGCATTTTTTATAGCTTCTTTAAGCACTCCTACAGGTTGTGAAGGAGGCAGTCCGAAAGTCTCCATAATCTCTTCTCCGGTTACCGGAGGTTGAAAGTTGCGTACCCGGTCTTTCTCTTCAATAACAGCCAGTTTTTCACGAACTAACCGGAAGTTATTCAAAAAACGACGTACTTTATCCGGGTTCTTACTGGTAATATCAGCTTCACAAAGTAACATCAAATCGTCAATATCATCACCTGCGTCAAACAACAGCCGGCGTACTGCCGAATCGGTTACCTCATCATCCGCCAGAGCAATGGGGCGCATGTGCAGGGTTACCATTTTTTGCACATACTTCATCTTTTCATTCATAGGGAACTTCATCCGCCGGAAAATCTTAGGGATCATCCGCTCACCAATAAAGTTATGGTTATGGAAAGTCCACCCCAACCGTTTATCCCAACGCTTGGTAGCAGGTTTTGCAATATCATGAAAAACGGCACTCCAACGCAACCATAAATTGTCGGTATGCTTACTCAAACGGTCCAACACCATAAGGGTATGGGCAAAATTATCTTTATACCCTACCCCTTCTTTCGTCTCTACCCCTTTCAGAGCAGTTAGTTCCGGGAAAATAATGTCAAGCAGTCCGGTTTTATCCAACAATTCAAAACCGATAGACGGTTTAGGAGAAAGAACAATTTTATTTAGTTCCTCGGCAATCCGTTCCTGCGAAATAATATGAATACGCTCTTTATTGCGTTGTATAGCATCAAAAGTATCCGGGTCAATAAAGAATCCCAGTTGCGTAGCGAAACGAATTCCCCGCATCATACGCAACGGATCATCACTAAAAGTAATGTCCGGATCCAGAGGAGTACGGATAGTCAGATTTTCCAAATCTTCCAATCCACCAAAAGGATCTATCAGTTCCCCATACCGGGCTTTATTAAGACACAACGCCAGGGTATTAATTGTAAAATCACGGCGGTTCTGGTCGTCTTCCAATGTTCCGTCCTCCACAACCGGTTTCCGGCTATCACGGTTATAAGACTCTTTCCGGGCACCAACAAACTCAATTTCCAGATCGCCGGACTTCACCTGCGCCGTTCCAAAGTTTTTAAAAACCGACAAATAAGCTTTCTTTCCTAATTTACGGGCAACCGCTTTAGCCAGTTCTATACCACTGCCAACAGCTACCACATCAATATCTTTTGAAGGACGATGCAGAAAAATATCCCTTACATATCCACCTATGACATAAGCCTCCACCTCCAACTCATCCGCAGCTTCCGAAATCAGTTGGAAAGGCTTACCGCTGATATGTTCTTCTATATCCTCTTTATCTATATACATTCCGGAGAATTATTTTACATACAAAAGTACATGTTTATCACCAATAAATATACTTTTATCCATCCTCAAACTATATTCTATATGCCAAAACATATATAGGAACAGGATTTTAATAAAAAGAATATTCTTTTACGATTTATTTGCACATATATAAAACTTACCATACATTTACCTAACAGAATAACTATTAACTATTTAATATTTATCGATAAATGAAAAGTTTTAAAAACCTAACTGCTATTATAGCACTTTTCTTAATTCTATCTATTCCAGCTAATGCCCAATTGGGATTCAAACCATTCAAACATTTCAGTGTTGGGGTAGAACTTGGAACAACCGGTGTAGGCTTCGAAGTAGGAACAACACTTCACTCTATGGTGAACCTGCGGGGAGGTTTTACCTTCATTCCGTACACTTACTCTACTGATTTTGATATTGATTATGATTTTTCAGCTGTGAATGAACTGCGAGAGAGATATTCCTCAGAATTAGCCCAGGCAGGGATCAACCTGAATAATTTAAATTCTACTGTTGATCTGGATGCTAAATCGGGTATCTATAATGGTAAAATTCTGGTTGACTTTCACCCTATTCCTACTTCAGGATTCCATGTAACTGCTGGTTTGTACTTTGGTAAAGACCGGATTGTAACTGTAGAAGGAGGCTCAGAAACACTGAAAACCCTTTATGATGCAAACATATTAATACAAAATAATCCGGGTTGGGGTATCCAACCTTTCGATGCCGGTATCGTAATCGGTGACAACACAATCGAACCGGATGCCAGAGGTTATATAGATGCGGGTATTAAAATCAATAAAGTAAAACCGTATGTTGGTATCGGCTTTGGACGGGCTGTACCGAAAAAACGTGTAGGTGTTCAGTTCGATATGGGATGTATGTTCCACGGAAAACCGACTATTATAAGTAAAAACGGTGATGTAACCGATCTTTTGAATGATGAACTCGACAGCAGCGGTTTTGTAGACATCATGAATAAAATAACCGTATACCCGGTACTTTCATTAAGAGTTACCGGTAGAATACTATAAGAAATTTAAAGTACAAAAAATGGAGGGTATGGTAAAAATCATACCCTCCATTTTTATTTAAACAGGTTTTATTAGTCAATTATCCTATTATCATATCTGATAAAGATGATGCATATGAGTAAAAGTTTACCACACTCCCTCTTGCCTGTCATAGAATATATCAGGAAATATGATTATATTTGTAATTAAAACTATTGATAAATATGAAACCAAATAGTTGGGTAAGTTCTTCACAGGCTAAAGAAATGTTGACTAAACAATTAGTGACATGGGAATTAGCAACAAAGAACTACAGGGATTTCCAAAATATCCAATACAAAACATTTTCGTTTGACGGGTTTGAGATTAAAGTACAATTTAATCCGTCCCGTGTTCGTTCTTCAGGAGCGAATGTAGACCCCGACGCTTTGAAGAAACGGAGGTGTTTCCTCTGTCTGGACCATTTACCGGTCGAACAGGAACGCCTACCATTTGGGAGCCAGTATCTGGTACTTTGCAACCCGTATCCAATCTTTCCGGAACATTTTACCATCTCTACGCGGCAACACCAGCCCCAACTGATCGAAGGGCGATATGGGGATATGTTGGAAATGGCACGGCGACTGGATCAGTTTACAGTATTTTATAATGGCCCGCAAAGTGGAGCCTCAGCTCCCGATCATATGCATTTTCAGGCAGGCACGCGCAACTACATGCCGTTGGATTATGAAAAAGAAGAAATAATGAAGAACAAACTTTCGTTAGTTCTACAAAACAGAGACGGAGAAATCTATGCGTTGAAAAATTATCTGCGGAATGGATTTATAATAACCTCGACAGATAGAAAATCCGCAGAAGAATTATTCAGGAAAGTATACAAATCATTAAATAAACCGGAGGGAACAATTACAGAACCGATGATGAATCTTTTCTGCCGGTACGAAAACAATACGTGGATTACAACCGTTATTCCCCGGAAGGCACACCGCCCGCGACAATATTATTCAACCGGAACAGACCATTTATTGTCCAGCCCCGGAGCAGCCGATATGGGCGGTCTGTTTATTATCTCGCAACCGGACGATTTCAGGAAAATATCTGTCGGTATCCTGGCAGATATATATGAACAACTTTGCCTGGGCAACGATGAGATAGACCGGATCAGTGATCTTATAAAACAAAACAAAATAAAATGAAAGAGTTTTTCAAAATGGTTTTTGCCTCCGCTATTGGTGTATTGGTGGCCGGAGTTTTTTTAATGATCATCAGTTTCTCCATACTGATAGGCACGATTGCCTCTATAGGCAAAACCACAGAATATGTACCTAAAGAGAACGGAGTGTTTAAACTTTCGGTATCCGGCATAGTGTCCGAGACCGTACAGGAGAATCCGTTTGCAGCCTTAACCGGGCGAAATGTGGTAGAACTTTCACTGCACGATATTCTTCGCTCCATAGAAGCAGCCAAAGAGAACGAAAATATCCGGGGGATTTACCTGGAAGCAGGTACGCTAAGTGCGGGCCCGGCCCATATAGATGCTATACGAAAAGCATTAATCGACTTTAAAAGAAGCGGCAAATTTGTAGTAGCTTACGGAGGAACATTTACACAGGGTAGTTACTACCTTTGTTCGGTTGCCGATAAAATATACCTTAATCCGCAGGGACTTTTACTGATAACCGGGCTAAGTTCGGAAACTGTTTTCTATAAAGGTCTTTTTGATAAACTGGGTGTCGAGATGAATGTTTTTAAAGTAGGTACACACAAAGGTTTCCCGGAAAAATATACCCGGAAAGATTTAAGTCCCGAAAACCGGGAGCAGATCGTCTCTTACCAACAGGGTATCTGGGGTAATATTACCGGCAACATTGCGGAAAGCCGTGGCATTACCACAGCGATAATCAATCAGTTTGCCGATGAGGGATATGCATTTGCCACACCGGAAAAAGCCGTGGAACTGGGTTTGATTGATGAACTGAAATACAAGACCGATGTAGACCAATATGTTATGGAACTGGCCGGACAAACCGGAAAGAAACTACAGACTGCCGGATTGGATAAAATGAAAACAATCAGACAGAGAAAATCAGTGAGCCCAAACAAAGTAGCTGTACTGTATGCAGAAGGCGAAATCCGTCCGGAAGATATGTCGATCTATACTTCAGAACAGGTTATTTCAGAAAAATTAGTAAGAGAACTGGTAAAACTGAAAGAAGACGATGAGGTAAAAGCAGTAGTACTACGGGTTAATTCACCCGGAGGAAGTGCCTACATTTTAGACCAGATATGGCACGAAGTCATGGAGCTTAAACAGGTAAAACCTATAGTGGTATCTATGGGAGCTGTTGCTGCTTCAGGAGGATATTATATATCCTGTGCCGCGAATAAGATCATAGCCGAACCCAATACATTAACGGGATCGATCGGTATCTTCGGACTTTTCCCGAATGCAACCGGACTATTAGATAAAATAGGAATAAGCAGCGATGTTGTAAAAACAAACCGGTTCGGGGATTTCGGAGATATTTCGCGCCCGATGAGAGACGATGAAAAAAAATTACTTCAAAACTATATTGAACGGGGTTACGATACATTCCTGAGCCGTTGCGCAGAAGGAAGAGGTAAAACCAAAGAAGAGATTGACCTGGTAGCCCAGGGCCGGGTATGGACCGGGGAACAGGCCTTACAAAACGGATTGGTAGATGAACTGGGAGGACTGGATACAGCGATTACATGGGCAGCCACATTGGCGGATTTAGATAGTTATGCCGTATCCTATGTAAATACAAGCCGCGATATTCTGCAGGAATTACTGGATAAAAGATTTACCGGGTTAAAAGCCTCTATCATCAAAGATGCACTGGGAAAAGAATATGAAATGATCTACTCGATTCAAAACGGCGAATATCTGACAGGTATCTTAAGTATGCTGCCTTTTAACGTATCACCTTTATAAAAACATGGACACTGAAAACACTATAAAACTAAACCGGGCACTATATCCTATCTCATTCTTTTATGGAATAGGATCATGGTTCAGGAACTTTATGTTCAACAAAGGTATGTTACCTACAGAACAGTTCCCTATTCCCGTAATTTGTATTGGTAATCTGACTGTAGGCGGAACAGGAAAAACGCCCCATACGGAATACATCATCCGGTTGCTGAAAGACCGGTACAAAGTGGCAGTATTAAGTCGTGGATACAAACGGAAAACAAATGGTTTTTTACTGGCTACACCAGAAAGTTCAAGTAAAACAATTGGAGATGAACCGTATCAGATAAAACAAAAATTTCCGGATATTATTGTAGCGGTAGACGAAAACCGCCGCCGGGGTATCCATAAATTATTGGATCTGGACGAAAATCAGCGGCCTGATGTAATCCTACTGGACGACGGTTTCCAACACCGGTATGTTACACCCTCGTTATCCCTTTTATTAACCGACTATCACCGTTTAATTTATCAGGATAAATTATTGCCGGTAGGACGTTTGATGGAATCGAAGAACGGCGCTTTACGTGCAGATATCGTCGTAGTAACCAAATGTGACCCCGATCTGAAACCTATTGATTTCCGGATAATAGAAGAGAATCTGGCTCTGTGGTCGCACCAGCTACTTTATTTTACCAAAATTGTGTACGGGGATATACAACCTCTCTTCCCGGAGGAAACTACTTCGCAAAATCCAAAGGATATTAAACCGGATACAACTGTTATCGCTGTTTCAGGAATAGCCAAACCGGAGTTATTCCTGGAGGAGATAGGCCGTTACTCGGGAAAAATACATCCGTTTACGTTTGCCGATCATCATAATTACAGTAAAAAAGATATCAAAAAGATTCAGGAAGTAGTCAGTGCATCCGAAGATGCAATTATCCTGACAACCGAAAAAGATGCTGCCCGGTTAAAAGATAACCGATATCTTCCGGAAGAGTGGAAAAGCAGAATCTATTATTTACCCATTACAATAGACGTAACATCTAAACATTATAAATCGTTTGACGAGGTAATACTAAAGCATGTCAGCGAATTTAAAAAAAGCAGAATTTAAAATGGCAAAAAGAACAGAAATAGGAACATTAGGTGAGTTCGGGTTGATACGCCACCTGACGGAAAAAATTACTCTTAAAAATCCAGGTACGCTAAAAGGTGTCGGAGATGATGCCGCTGTACTTGATTACAAAGAAAAACAGGTATTAGTTACAACCGACCTGTTGCTGGAAGGGATACATTTTGATCTGACCTATGTACCCTTAAAACACCTGGGTTATAAATCGGCTGTAGTAAACTTCTCCGATATATATGCCATGAATGGCTATCCCAAGCAGATAACAGTTTCACTGGGATTATCCAAAAGATTCAGTGTAGAAGATCTGGAAGAACTATACAGCGGTTTACAACTGGCTTGCGAGGTATATGGAGTGGATTTGGTAGGCGGAGATACTTCTGCCTCTCTTACCGGACTGACGATCAGTATTACCTGTTTGGGAGAAGCCGGAAAAGGGGAAATTGTTTACCGCAGTGGAGCAAAGGAAACAGACCTGATCTATGTATCCGGTGATCTGGGAGCCGCTTATATGGGATTACAGCTGCTGGAAAGGGAAAAACGGCTATTCAATGGCGAAAGCGATTTTACACCCGACTTCGGTGGAAAAGAGTATCTGCTGGAAAGACAACTAAAACCGGAAGCCAGAAAAGATATTATAGAAATGTTAGCTGCCAATCATATAAAACCCACAGCGATGATTGACATCTCTGACGGTCTTTCATCGGAGCTATTACATATTTCGCGTGAAAGTAATGTAGGATGCCATGTATATGAAGAGCGCATTCCTATCGACTTCCAAACGGCTTCTATGGCGGAACAGTTCAATATGAACCTGATCACTACCGCCATGAACGGCGGAGAAGATTACGAATTACTCTTCACGGTTCCTCTTACAGATCATGACAAAATATCTGCCCTGAAAGGGATTAAAGTAATCGGCCATATCACCAAACCGGAATTGGGCAACTACCTTGTAGGACGCGACGGAGGTGAAGTAGAACTAAAAGCACAAGGTTGGAATTCATTAGCCTCAGAATAATACGAATGACGAACATACAAAACATAAAAAGGCTGTCCGTTTGGACAGCCTTTTTGTATATATAGTAAATATTTATTTACTTATTCCGCAGCTTTTTCTTCTGCGCTTTCCGCTTCTGCAGAAGGAACTTCTGTTGCAACTGTTTCTTCCACTACCGCAGCCTCTACCGGAGCAGCTTCTGCTGTTGATTTTTTACGTGAACGTCTTGTTTTAGTTGCTTTCTTCTTAGTATCCTTCAACATATTTTCGTTGTAGTCTACTAATTCAATAAAGCACATGGCAGCGTTATCACCTAAACGGTTTCCGGTTTTGATGATACGTGTATATCCACCCGGACGGTCTGCTATTTTCTGAGATACTTCAGTAAATAACTCAGTCACCGCATATTTATCCTGCAAATAGCTGAATACCATACGTCTTGAGTGAGTAGTATCATCTTTTGATTTGGTAATCAGGGGTTCGATATATTTACGTAACGCTTTTGCTTTTGCAGTAGTAGTGAAAATGCGTTTATGCTTAATCAAAGAAGAAGCCATGTTAGCGAGCATCGCAGAACGGTGCGAAGCGGTACGCCCTAAATGATTAAATTTTTTATTGTGTCTCATCGCTTTTCTTACTCTTTATCTAATTTATATTTTGTGATATCCATACCGAATGATAGATTCAGGCTTTCAAACAACTCATCTAATTCAGTAAGTGATTTCTTTCCGAAGTTACGGAACTTCAACAGGTCATTCTTGCTGAATTCAACCAGTTCGCCCAATGTTTCCACATCTGCAGCTTTCAGGCAGTTCAAAGCACGTACCGAAAGATCCATATCCGCTAACTTGCTTTTCAGCAATTGACGCATATGAAGTACTTCTTCATCAAATTCTTCGTTGCCGTCGGCGTCTACTGTCTCAATAGCGATCTTCTCGTCAGAGAACAGCATAAAGTGATGAATCAGAATCCTTGCAGCTTCTTTTAAAGCTTCTTTCGGATGAATAGAACCGTCGGTAGCTATTTCAAGAACTAACTTCTCGTAGTCGGTTTTCTGTTCTACACGGAAGTTTTCAATTGAATACTTCACATTACGGATCGGTGTATAGATAGAGTCAATAGCAATTGTTTGAGGATCGCCACTAACTAACTCCATATTTTCTTCCGCAGGTACATAACCACGACCTTTGTTGATTGTTAATTTGATCTGGAAACTTGCGTTCGGATCTAAACGGCAAATAATATGATCAGGATTTAATACTTCAAAACCTGTCAGCTGTTTACCTATATCACCGGCTTTGAACACTTCGGAACCCGAAACCGTAATACTTACTTTTCCATTCTCAATATCGTCTACGATATGTTTGAACCGTACTTGTTTAAGGTTCAGGATAATGTTAGCTACATCTTCCAAAACTCCGGGAATTGTACCAAATTCATGGTCAACACCTTCAATTTTTATGGATGTAATAGCAAAACCTTCAAGTGACGACAGGAGAATACGGCGTATGGCATTACCTATTGTAATACCATAACCGGGTTCCAACGGACGAAATTCGAATTTACCGAAGAAATTGTCCGCTTCCAACATTAATACTTTATCGGGTTTTTGAAATGCTAATATCGCCATGGAATCAATTATTATTTAGAATATAATTCTACGATCAACTGCTCTTTAATGTTTTCAGGAATATCAGTTCTTTCGGGCAGATGCAGTAATTTTCCGCTTAAAGAAGTCTGATCCCACTCAATCCATGGGTATTTGCTGTGATTGAATCCCGCCAGGGCATCAGCAACAACTTCCAGAGATTTGGATTTTTCTCTTACACCAACGATTTGACCGGGTTTTACAGAGTAAGAAGGGATATTCACAATTTTGCCATCTACTGTAATGTGACGGTGAGAAACCAACTGACGGGCTGCAGCTCTGGTGGGAGCAATACCTAAACGGTACACCAAGTTATCCAAACGTCTTTCCAGTAACTGTAATAACACCTCACCGGTAATACCTTTAGAACGTTGTGCTTTATCAAACAGGTTTCTAAACTGTTTTTCTAAAACTCCATAAGTATATTTTGCTTTCTGTTTCTCACGAAGCTGAATACCATATTCTGAAGTTTTTCTTTTTCTTGCGTTACCATGCTGTCCGGGAGGATAATTTTTCTTTGAAAGAACTTTATCCGGTCCGAAAATAGGTTCACCAAATTTACGGGCGATTTTTGTTTTTGGTCCAGTATATCTAGCCATTTTTTATCGATTTAATTGTTCTGTTTGAATCAGAAACCGTGCAGCCGCGATTACAGAGAGGGCAAGGTTAATATGCAATCTATTCACAATTCCGGATTCTATTGATAGAAACTATAAAAAATTATACTCTTCTTTTTTTCGGAGGACGACAACCGTTGTGAGGTAATGGAGTAACGTCAATAATTTCTGTTACTTCGATACCTGCTCCGTGGATCGTTCTGATAGCAGACTCACGTCCGTTACCCGGTCCTTTCACATACACTTTTACTTTTCTCAAGCCAAGATCGAATGCTACTTTTGCACAATCCTGAGCGGCCATCTGAGCTGCATACGGGGTATTCTTCTTTGAACTTCTGAATCCCATTTTACCGGCAGAAGACCAACTAATTACCTGTCCTTCACTGTTTGCCAGCGAAATGATGATATTGTTGAAAGAAGAATGAATATGAGCCTGACCGTAAGCATCAACTTTTACGTTTCTTTTCTTTGCTGCGACTGATTTTTTTGCCATATTAACTCTTATTATTTAGAAGCTTTTTCTTGTTTGCAACTGTTTTCTTCTTGCCTTTGCGGGTACGGGCATTGTTTTTTGTGCTCTGACCTCTTAAAGGTAAACCGATACGGTGACGAACACCACGGTAGCAACCGATATCCATCAAACGTTTGATGTTCAACTGTACTTCCGAACGAAGATCACCTTCTACTTTATAATCAGAACCAATAATCTCACGAATTTTGGCAGCCTGATCATCTGTCCAGTCTTTTACTTTAATATCCCGATTGATACCGGCTTTTTCCAATATTGAGTTAGCAGCGCTGCGACCAATTCCGTAGATATAGGTCAAAGCGATCTCGCCTCTTTTATTTTGTGGTAAGTCTACACCAACTATTCTTATAGCCATATTGTCTATTATTAATTATTTGCAAAAATAATAAATTAACCCTGACGTTGTTTATACTTCGGGTTTTTCTTGTTAATCACATATAAGCGTCCTTTTCTTCTTACAATTTTACAATCGGGGGTACGCTTCTTTAAAGATGCTCTTACTTTCATATCTAGTGTTTTATTTTATTTATACCGAAAAGCAATTCTACCTTTTGTTAAATCATAAGGAGACATTTCAACACGAACCCGGTCACCAGGAAGTATTTTAATATAATGCATCCGCATTTTTCCTGAAATATGAGCGGTTATCTCATGTCCGTTTTCTAACTCTACACGGAACATCGCATTTGATAATGCCTCTACGATTACTCCATCTTGTTCAATTGCTGCCTGTTTAGCCATATATCATAAAAAAATTAAATCGCGTTATTACCTAGAACTTCTTCTATAAAATCAAATGAAGATAAAATGCGTGGACCTTCCGGACGGATAGCAATACAATGCTCAAAATGAGCCGAAGGCATCCGGTCTTTTGTACGTACAGTCCAACCGTCACTTTCAAAAGCAACATTCTTTTTACCCATATTGATCATGGGTTCTATACAAATACACATTCCACTGCGTAATAAAGCTCCATAACCACGGCGTCCGTAATTAGGAACTTCCGGTGCTTCATGCATATTACGGCCGATACCATGTCCGACAAGTTCTCTTACAACTGAGTAACCTTTTGCTTCGCAATGTGTCTGTACAGCACTACTTATATCTCCAAGGCGTTTGCCTTCCAAAGCACTCTGTATTCCCAGATAAAGTGATTCTTTAGTTGTACGCAGTAAGTTTTTCACATTTTCCGCAACTTCACCTACACAAAAAGTATAAGCCGAATCACCCACAAATCCATTCAAAATAGTTCCGCAATCAATAGAAACGATATCGCCCTCTTTCAGGACTCTTTTAGAGGAAGGAATTCCATGTACCACTTCTTCATTTACAGAAGTACACAAAGAGTTCGGGAATCCTCCATATCCTAAAAAGGCAGGTACAGCACCATGATCTCTGATAAATTCCTCCGCTATTTTATCGAGTTGAAGTGTAGTAACACCCGGAGCGACATGTTTTGCCAACTCACCCAGCGTACGGCCAACCAGTTGGTTAGCCTGATACATCAGCTCAATTTCTTCATCTGTCTTTAAATAGATCATCTATCAATAAGCGCCTGCTGCGCCTGCACGTCCTTTAATTCTTCCTGACTTTAATAAACCGTCATAATGACGCATCAACAGATGGCTTTCAACCTGTTGCAAGGTATCTAAAACAACACCTACAAGAATCAACAAGGATGTACCACCAAAAAATTGCGAGAATTCCATACTCACACCGGCAATCCGGGCAAAGGCTGGCATAATAGCTACCAATGCAAGGAAAAATGCTCCGGGAAGAGTAATACGGTCCATAATCGCATCCAGATAATCTTTGGTTGCTTTACCTGGTTTCACACCAGGAATAAAACCGTTATTCCTCTTCAGGTCATCAGCCATCTGAGTAGGGTTGATCGTAATTGCCGTATAGAAATACGTAAATAATATGATTAACACGGCAAACACAAAATTATACCAGAAACCGGTATTATCCATAAATGCAGCCCAGAATGTACTTGTATTCTCTGTATTAGAGAAACCAACAATCGAAATAGGGATAAACATAATAGCCTGAGCAAAGATGATAGGCATTACATTTGCAGCATTCACTTTCAGAGGAATATATTGTCTGGCTCCTCCATATTGTTTATTACCGACAATACGCTTTGCATACTGTACAGGCACTTTACGTACACCCTGTACCAACATGATAGCACCCGCCGTAACTAATAAAAGGAATAAAATCTCAACCAAGAACATTACCAAACCACCTTGTTGTTCAGCAACCCTTGATCTACCTTCCCAATATACAGCCTGCGGTAATCGTGCGATAATACCTATCAAAATGATGAAAGAAATACCATTACCAATTCCTTTATCTGTGATTCTCTCACCCAGCCACAGAACAAACATACTTCCTGCTGCCAAAATAACAGTAGAAGAGATTGTAAACCACCATCCAGCTGGTAAAGAAGCTCCTACCTGACGTAATTGAACACTTAGGTTCACCAGATAGGCAGGTCCCTGTAGTAATAGAATAGCGATTGTCAGATAACGGGTCCATTGGTTTATTTTTCTGCGTCCGCTTTCACCTTCTCTTTGCATCTTCTGAATAGAAGGAACGGCAATAGCCAGCAACTGCATCACAATCGAAGCAGAAATATAGGGCATAATACCTAATGCAAAAATAGAAGCATTGGAAAATGCTCCTCCTGAAAACATATCTAACAGACCTAATAAACCACCACGTGTGCTGTCCTGTAACGCGGTTAACGTTTTTGGGTCAATACCCGGAAGTACCACGAAAGTACCAAACCTGAATATAGCTACATATAAAAGGGTTGTGAGGATCCGATTTCTCAGATCCTCTATCTTCCAGATATTTTTAATTGTTTCGACTGCTCTCATAACTTAGAGTTTAACAACAGTTCCACCTACAGCCTGAATTGCTTCTTCAGCACTTTTAGAGAAAGCGTGTGCTTCAACTTCTAGTTTAGCTGTTAAATTTCCGTTACCAAGAATTTTAACCAAATGTGATTTTGAAATAAAGCCGGCAGCAATTAGCTCTTCTACACCGATTTTAGCCAACTTCCGCTCTTCAGCCATCTGTTGTAAAGTCGAGATATTAATAGCTTTATATTCTACACGGTTAATATTTTTGAATCCGAATTTAGGCAAACGTCTTTGAATAGGCATCTGTCCACCTTCGAAACCAATCTTCTTTGAGTAACCGGATCTTGATTTAGCTCCTTTATGACCTCTTGTAGAAGTTCCGCCTAATCCTGATCCCGGACCACGACCGATTCTTTTTCTTGTCTTGGTAGAACCTGTAGCAGGTTTTAAATTAGATAAATTCATATCGTGTTATTTATTTTTCAACCAGTTATTACTTTTCTACTGAAACTAAATGTTTCACTTTCTCAACCATACCCAGGATTGCCGGAGTAGCTTCATGTTCTACCACACGGTTCATCTTTCTCAGACCCAGCGCATCAAGTGTTCTTTTTTGGTCTTTCGGGCATTTAATTCTACTTCTTACTTGTTTGATTTTTATAGTAGCCATAATTGTTCCTCCCTTATTTATCCTTTAAACACTTTTTCTACTGACACACCTCTGTTCTGAGCAACCAATAACGGGCTTCTTAATTCACCTAAAGCTTCAATAGTAGCTTTAACCAGGTTGTGAGGGTTAGAAGAACCTTTTGATTTTGCTAACACGTCAGTAATACCAACACTTTCCAATACGGCACGCATCGCACCACCGGCTTTTACTCCGGTACCATGAGAAGCGGGTTTGATCAACACTTCTGCTCCACCAAATTTAGCCAATTGTTCATGAGGTATTGTTCCTTTATAAACGGACACTTTAATCAGGTTTTTCTTTGCAGCTTCAACACCTTTTGCGATAGCAGTTGTTACTTCACCGGCTTTACCTAATCCCCAGCCAACGATACCGTCTTCGTTACCTACCACTACGATAGCTGCGAAGCTGAAAGTACGTCCGCCTTTGGTAACTTTGGTTACGCGGTTAATAGCTACCAATCTATCCTTCAACTCTAAGTCGTTGGTTGATTTAACTCTATTATTAATTCCTGCCATCTTTATTAAAATTTAAGTCCGCCGTTACGGGCAGCATCTGCCAATTCTTTAATTCTCCCATGATACAGATAACCGTTACGGTCGAATACCACTGCCTGTACACCTGCTTCCTGTGCAGCTTTTGCAACAGCTTCGCCTACTTTAGTAGCAATTTCTTTTTTCGGAGCTTTCACCTCTAATTTAAGGGAAGATGCAGAAGCTACAGTTTTACCGGTTGTATCATCAATAACCTGCGCATAGATTTGTTTATTACTTCTAAACACAGTCAAACGGGGACGCTCAGTAGTACCAGACACTTTCGCGCGTACGCTTGCTTTTATTTTAAGTCTTCTATTTTCTTTCGTTGCCATGATAATTTCAGTTTACGTAGATTACTTACCTGCTGATTTACCAGACTTTCTG
>JAJQAZ010000068.1:0-4805 GCA_021203545.1 Tannerellaceae bacterium
GTATTTATTCTTTCAATAAAAAGAAATATAACGATACTAATTTAACAAATATAGAGGCTTTAGCCGCTGGAGAAGGGGGAGTTGCAAACGATTGCTATTTTTCGGGTGATGTTTATTGTGCTGGGATGAGAGTAGACTATTCAGGAGGTTTAAGATAATTTCTGTATGAAATATTACATCCATACTTTTCTTTTACTATTGTTAGTAGGATGTAATTATTCACCTAAGCAGATTTATGAACGGTATTCGGATTTCCCGGATACGCAGGAGTTATATGCTGAAGCGGTTGATCTGGATTCTACTTTTTTCCGGTACCCGTTCCGTGTGGCGGCTTTAGGTGATGTTATCCTTATACAGGATTTGCACAATGCAGATCATTATCTGCATGCGTATTCCTTATCTACACAAACGCATTTGGCTTCATTTATTCCCCGGGGAGAAGGACCGGGGGAAATGATTATTTGTGAAACGTTCCAGTTCAATTCCCTCGATTCAATTTGGGCATTAGATCCCAATAAGATGGAGATACACCGCTACCATCTGGTTCCGGAAGAACAAGCGGTAACACTGGTGGAGGTAATTCCGGTAAATAAACAACTGCTTGCTTCGCTGGATTTAGTTGTTACCTCCGAAGGGTTTATTGTTCCTGACTTTACGGGCGAATACCGGTACCATACACTCAACTGGCAGGGTGAAGTTACCGGATCAGGTGGCTTTATACCTAAAGAGTCAAAATTAACACCCAATATAGCTATGGCGCAGGGATGGCGTCCGTTTTTCGATTACAATGAAAGATATGATCGTCTGGCCGTTGCTACGCAACTCGGGGAAGTATTGGAAATCTATTCGTTGAAAGATACGGTACACATTGTAAAGTATGGTCCCCACGGCGAACCGGAATTTGTAGAAAAAGAAGGTAACGGTTATCCCGACGGAATTAAGGGATTTGTAGATATACAGATAACAGATAAGTATATCTATGTAATCTTCGAAGGTAGTAACTTCAAGCAGAAATTTCAGAATTTTATGGATGGAAAAGAACCACCCGGTGGCGGAAACAGTCTATACGTATTCGACCATGAAGGAAATCCGGTACGTAAATATAGGCTCGACCATTATATTTATAGCCTCCACGTAAACGAAGAAGGTGGATACTTCTATGCACTCGACCTGAACCAAAACGATCCCCTATTGAAATATAGCTTTCACGGGAAATAACGAAATTTATTTGCCGTGAAAGTGGTAATCCTACAAGAAATGGTAATTCTTTAAAATATCACTTTGTTTATTTGGTGCATGGAATAAAGGGCGGGTATCTTTGTGGCAAAAATATATTAAATCTGTCCCAAACATGAAAACCCTTATTCCAATCCTTTTACTTTCTCTTACTTTATCCTGTCAGTTCAACAGAAAAGAAGATCTTAGCCGGTTGGTTGCAACATGGACTAACCGCGAAATCGTTTTTCCGGAGGCTGCTGTGTTTACTACCTATGCAACGGATACGGTCGCTTATCCGGATGTAAATATGCATCCACCCTACAAAGTAGTTATTTATGCCGATTCGCTGGGCTGCATGTCGTGCAAGATGCAGTTAGATAAATGGAAATCGTTTATACAAGAAGTGGATGCCCTTACTAACAGCCAAATTCCGTTTTTATTCTTTATGGATACCCGCGATATCAGTGAAATGAAGCATATACTTAGACGCGAACGGTTTTCCCACCCTGTTTGTATAGATAGAAAAAGCGACCTGAACCGGCTCAATCATTTTCCGGAAAATCCCTCTTTCCATACCTTTTTGTTAGACCATGAAAATAGAGTAAAACTGATAGGCAATCCGGTTCACAATGCAGCTATTAAAGAACTTTATTTAGTGGAATTCAGGGGATTTGTACCTTAAAAGTATACCCAATAGTATACAGACCTGAAATAAAAATTTCTAAAAAATTACATTTTAGTCTGACCATATTGCATTTTGAGATGTTATACTTATGGACCCTTAGCTAAAAACGGGTATTGTACTGTTTTATAGCGCTGGAGGAGAATTGGTAACAAATAGGAAGAAAAAACAAATTTACAAAAACAAGATGTAAGAAAAATATAAGTCAGCGAATTTGAATGGGTTTGTTGTATCTTCTACATTTGTCGCGGCTCTGAAAGGAGCAAACCTTTTGCCTTTCCGGCGTAGCCTATACACCAACAGAAAATAAAAAAGTTGATACCGGAGAGATACCAGGGGTACATAAAGTATAGAATGCATAAGATGTAATTAAATCATTTTTTAAATTTATTATAGGATAAAAGTATGAATCCGCTAAATCTTGTTAGAAATAGTTTGTGTGTAGTAGCAATCGGTATCTTTCTTCTTACCCCTTTCGGAAACAATGAAGATATGGTGAATGGGTTAACCGCCGGGAAAATTTATTGGTGTACAATGGCCATCTTTCCAATGGTTGGGTTATTCTTGTATAAACAGGTCAGGGACCGGTATTCCTGCTTTACTTTCTCCATTCCCGACCTGATGGTGGCTCTCTTTATCATGGTGTTATTGCTTACGTATGATTGGAAATTAAACCCAAACGCAACCGTTTTTATTTTCACACTTCAGATGCTCATCGCGTGGTTTCCGTTGCGCGATGCCATTTGCAAAGAGCCGGTGCTAATTTCTTACGCAGTATTGATTTTCCTGTTTACCGGTATTGTGCAGGCACTGTGGGGAATCATGCAGGTGTACGAACTGGCCGATTCAACTCATCCGCTGTTTAGTACCACCGGTTTCTTCCCTAATCCGGGACCTTATTCCGGGTATCTGGCTTTTGTGTTGCCGGTAGCAGTGGGTTATCTGCTACACGTCCGGAAAAATAAAAACTCCATCAACTTCGACTATAGTGTAGTTTATTATATTTCCGCGGTCACTATTTTGTTGATTATTGCTGTTCTTCCTGTTGGGATGAGCCGTTCGGCATGGTTGGCGGCCTTCTTCTCTACCGCATGGGTACTGTGGAAATACCGGGTAGGGCGTCGCAAGTACAGAATATTTCTGAAACGCAAGCCACGCCGGGTATTGCTTTACACACTATTGGTGGTAATAGTGGCAGGCGGACTCATGGCAGGACTTTATCACCTCAAAAAAGATTCGGCAGATGGGCGTATGCTGATCTGGAAAATTACCACACATGCCTTCCTGGATAATCCGGTGAGAGGAACCGGTGTTGGAGGTTTTGCCGGTGCCTATGCCGAAGCACAGGCCAATTATTTGCCGGCAGCAATGCAACCGAACACGAGAAATGGGTAGCCGGAACTCCCGAAGCAGCCTTCAATGAATATCTTCAAATACTGGTTGAAACAGGAATATTTGGATTCCTGGTCTTTGTAGTGGGTATCGCATCCATTATTTACATGGGAATCAGGCGGAAAAGATATTATGCTGTGGGTGGTCTGATTTCGTTATTCATCTTTTCGCTCACCTCTTATCCGCTGCGTGACCCTTCCTTTCTGCCCGGTTTCCTGGTGCTTAGTGTGATAGCAGTCGGCAACAACCGTTCGTATGAAAGCCGGCATCCGCGTTTACAATCTTACCTGATCATGTTTATAACTGTGGTTCTGCTTGCACTTTCGGGTTATCAGGCCTACCGGATGGATAATTACCGGAAATGGATGGAAGCCAAAGCACTTTACAATAATAAGATCTATGAAGTAGCTGCCGGGAAGTATTATGCCTCCCTTTATGCGGGGCTGCATTTCGAACCAGCTTACCTTTTTGAATATGCCCAGTGCCTGGGAGAGTCCGGCAACCCTACACAGGCGATCCGCCTGTTGCAACGGGCTGAAGGTTTGAGCAGCGACCCGATGATACGCTGTATGATCGGGAAAAACAACATGCGTTCCGGGCGGTACGACGAAGCGGAAACTTATTACCGGAAAGCCCTCCACCTACTCCCGCAACGAATCTATCCCTATTACCTGATGACAGAGTTATACAGCCACCCCGGTTATTACCGGCCGGAGAAGTTACGCATGGCAGTCGATTCCGTATTATACAAGCGGCCCAAAGTAGAGAACAGTGCGATCCGTGAGATGCGCGAAAAGGTGAATAAAATTGTTATATACCCGGTACCTGAACAAAACGGGGAAAATTAATATTCTATATTTGTAGAATATTATCTAAAAGAATCATCGAATGAGAACATCTTTCTTTTTTACCGTTTTATTTTGTGGGGTATGTAATCTGCTTTTTGCACAGGAAGCGAAGTATGAACTGCAATCGGCGATCATCCAAAAAGAGGCGAAAGCAGTAGGGCAGCAAATAAATATAGAGTGGTATGTTGACGACTATGGCCGGAAAGAATCCATATTCACCACCGTACAGTTACCGATGGGTTTGGGTAGTAAAGCGTTGATGGTTATCATGGAAGGCAACAAAATTACCACGATCGACCTGGATGATAAAAAAGCAAATACGAGCACCCTGCCGGAATCGGTAATTAATTTCCTTAAACTGACTCCCGAAGTAATCAGAGAGTATGATATCCACGAAGTTGGCGAAGAAACGGTTGCCGGAAAACCCTGCAAAATATACACTGTACGCAAAGAAGAGATGGGCATGACGGCAGATGTAAAAATGTGGGTATGGAAAGGCCTGCAGCTAAAAATGGAAACCACCATGGGCGGCACCACTCTGTACAGCGAAACAACAACCAGCATCCGGGAAAACGTACCCATCCCCGCAGACACACGACGGGGGGGGGCGCGGGGGGGGGGGGGGTGGGGGGGGGGGGGGGGGGGGGGGGGGGGGGGGGGGGGGG
>JAJQAZ010000068.1:4815-76830 GCA_021203545.1 Tannerellaceae bacterium
TTTTTTTTTTTCAATCTGAACACGGCAAAGCATCATCCTCTTCGTCTCGTGGGCTCGGAGATTTGTATAAGAGCCAGAACTAACGGTACCCCCCCCCCGGCCTTGAGTTTGAATAATGGGTTCCGAAGATATTTTGGTCGGGATCTATGATTCAGTGTTCGGCGTAGCGTCTCGCTACGTCGTTTTCAAAAGTGAGGCTCCAGCCTCAGGTGAAGCTCCTGCTTCACCTATTTTAGCGACATAGCGAAGACGCTATGCCGAACAGGGGAACTGTGATCCGAAAACAAATAAATACCGATTAAACCTGGACTACTTGGACCGGAGGGATTTGTAATCCCGACGTCGTGCCCCCGGGGTCTATGGCCCCAAAAAAGCATAGCTTTTTAACGGATTACAAATCCGTAGTTCCTGTAGTCGGGGATAACATATCCCCTCCGTCCATAGATTGCAAATCCCCTTCGGCCAGACCATAATAGTAGCTTTTTTACTGGCTTTTGCTGGCGCAGATTTAAATCTGTGCCAAAACCAACAAACAGTCTTTTTATTCCTGTCGTCCAACTTATTTCTACCTTGCTTACTCTCTTTACAAAATAAATAAGAGAAAAAAGTGGCTTTACGAAAACATCGTATTATTATTTTCTTATATTTGTCCGGACATACGAATTATTTCTGTAACAATATAAGGAATACCATGAAATACTTTTATCTTACAGCGATCCCGCTTTTGTTGCTAACTGCCTGTAGTACTTCCGGTAAAGAAGACCGTGAAGATACAGATTCTACCATAGAAACGCGCCTGCCGGACATGGCTACCCAGGTAACGGTCGCTACGGTAGAGAGGGGCAATTTCTACCACGAACTGATCAGTAACGGAAAACTGGCGGCCCGTAACTATGCGGATCTCTATTTTCAATCGGCTGAACCCATCGAAGAGATATATGTAAAAAATGGCGACCGGGTAACCAAAGGACAGAAGCTGGCCCGGCTATCCACATTCAGGCTAACCAATCAGCGCAAACAGACTGCCAATGCGTTGGAACAGGCCCGGCTGGAATTGCAGGACCTGTTGATAGGGCAGGGCTTTGCCCTGGAAGATTCCCTGAAAGTTCCGGCTGCCACCCTGGAACTGGTACGGATCAAAAGCGGATACAATACATCCCTGGCTCAATATGAACTGGCATGGCACGAAGAAAGAAACTCGGTTCTTACCGCTCCCTTCGATGGAGTTGTGGCCAACCTGTTTGCCAAACCCCATAACATAGCCTCTACCGCCGAAGTATTTTGTAGCTTGCTGGATAACCAGCATCTGGAAGCCTCTTTCACCGTACTTGAAAACGAACTACCCCTTATCCGCAAAGGAGACCAGGTAGAGATTAAGCCTTTTTCGATGCCGGATGTGGTTACTTCGGGCCGTATCACAGAAATCAATCCGCTGGTGGATGAAAACGGCATGGTACGGGTTAAGGCAGAAGTAAGGAACAACGGTAAACTGTACGAAGGAATGAATGTAAGGATCAGTATCCAACGGGCTGTACCCGGCCAGTTGGTAGTTCCCAAAACAGCCGTCGTGTTGCGCTCCGGGCGTCCGGTAGTATTCACCCTTCTGCCTGATAATAAAGCCGGATGGGTATATGTGGAAACCGGCCTGGAAAATACGGATTATTATACCATTACAGATGGATTAAAAGAGGGCGATGTGGTGATTATAAGTGGCAACATCAATCTGGCACACGAAGCACCGGTGGAAGTAATTGACAATTGACAATTATCAATTTTAAAAAATGATAAAATTCCTCATACAGCGGCCTATAGCGGTACTCATGGCATTCACTGCCTGTTTTATATTAGGGTTGGTAACCTATTTTACGATACCGGTATCGCTACTGCCTGATATTGCTATTCCGGAAATAACAGTTCAGGTTACCGGACAAAATACATCTGCGCGGGAATTGGAAAATACAGTAGTAAAACCAATCCGCCAGCAACTGATGCAGGTGAACCGGCTACAGGATATACAAAGCGAAACCCGCGACGGATACGGGCTGATACGCCTGAATTTTGAATTCGGGACCAATACCGATCTGGCATTTATCGAAGTAAATGAAAAAATTGATGCCGCGATGAATTATCTGCCGCGCGAGACAGACCGTCCGCGGGTAATTAAAGCCAGCGCTACCGATATTCCTGTTTTCTGTCTCAACCTGACCCTCAAAAGTGATATTCCTTACGAATCGTCCAATCAGGAACGTTTCCTGGAACTATGCGAATTTGCAGAAACGGTTATCAAACGGCGCATCGAACAGTTACCCACCGTAGCGATGGCAGATATTACAGGAGTAACAGGCCGCCAATTGCAGATTGTACCCGACATGAATATCCTGCAAATGGCGGATATTACAATTAAAGACCTGGAAGACGCGTTGGTCTCGAACAACATTGAGTTCGGAAGCATGAAAGTAAAGGATGGGTATTATGAATATAACATCAAATTCTCCACCTTGTTACGTACTCCCGAAGATGTACAAAACATCTATATCCGTAAAAACGACCGCATCTTCCAGTTGAAGGAACTGGCGGATGTTTCTGTTGTCCCGGTAAAAGAGTCAGGCTCATCGCTGGCAGATGGCAAGCGGGCCGTTACACTGGCAATCATCAAGCAATCCGCCGAAAATATGGACCGCCTGAAAGAAGAACTGGAACAGGTAACCGGTTACTTTTCCACCATTTACCCGGAAATTGATTTTACGGTTACGCGCAACCAGACAGAACTGCTGGATTATACGATCTCGAACCTGAAACAAAACCTCACACTTGCCTTTATCCTGATCTTCCTGGTAGCGATCCTGTTCCTGAGCGACGTAAAAAGCCCGCTGGTAATTGCAACCAGTATGCTGGTAAGTATTGTAATGAGTTTTCTTTTTTTTCTATCTTTTCCATGTTTCGCTGAATATTATCTCGCTGTCCGGACTCATTCTGGCATTGGGTATGATGATAGACAACGCGATTATTGTTACTGAAAATATTGTACAATACCGTTCGCTGGGATACTCGCTGGATGAATCGTGCGATAAAGGAACAACCGAGGTCATCACTCCTATGTTAAGCTCCACACTCACCACGATTGCCGTATTTATTCCGTTGGTATTCCTTAGTGGTATTGCCGGGGCAATCTTTAACGACCAGGCTTTTGCGGTAACAGTAGGGTTGCTGGTATCGTACATAACGGGAATCATATTATTGCCGGTACTATACAAACTGGTGTATAGTATACCACAGGCAAAAAAGAAATGGATCAACTTTACTTTTACTAATCCGATCAGGGAGCATACACTGGATAAATATTACGACAAAGGCATTGATCTCATTTTCAGCCATAAGAAAACCAGCCTTTTAGGTGTACTTCTTTGTATCCCTGTCTGTTTCTTCCTGTTTTACCGGGTACCCAAAAGCCGGATGCCTGAGATCGACCAGAACGAACTGATTGCCCTGGTAGAATGGAACGAGAATATCCACCCGGAAGAGAACCGGCACAGGGTAAACCAACTGTTCCAACACCTGGATTACCTGAAAGCACAGCATACAGCCTATGTAGGTATTCAACAGTTTTTGTTAAACCGCGACAGAGAGCTCTCTTCGTCGGAAGCAGAACTTTACTTCAAAATAGAGAGTCCGTCGGGCATCCCTGAATTGCAGGACGTAATCACCCAATGGATAACCTGACAGTATCCGCAGGCTGTATTTTCGTTTGCGCCGCCCGAAACAGTTTTTGAAAAAATATTTGTTACCGGCGAGGCCGATCTGGTAGCCGGATTCTATCCCCGTAACCGTACCCTCTCGCCCGGGGCGTTAGAGATTAATACTGCAGAAAAAGACCTGTTCCGGGAAACCGGCGTGGCACCTGTGGGAATTGCTTTCGAAAAGCAGATCAATATTATGATAGACCGTGAACGGCTGTTATTATATAACATAGATTACAATGAAATATACCGGTTGCTGAAAACGGCTTTTAAAGAAAACGAAGTGGCCACCCTGCGTTCGTACCAGCAATACCTGCCGATCACTATTGCCGGACAGGAGCAAACGATCCGGGAGATACTGGCCAATACATTAATACGGTCTTATCCTGAAAACAGCACTACTCCGGAATACATTCCCCTGCAATATGTGATCCGTACAGTTCCTGATCTGGATATCAAGACCATTACCGCGGGAAAAAACGGGGAATATATTCCTTTCCGTTTTTATGAACTGGATCAACCCGCCAAACAAATGGATAAAATAAAACAGGTAGCAGATAGTCAGGCTACCAGACAGAGTCAGGCGTTTGAGTGGGATGTGGTATTTTCGGGCAGTTACTTTTCTAACCAAAAGATGTTGAGCGAACTGGTGATTATCCTGCTGATATCTATCCTGTTAATGTATTTTATCCTGGCAGCCCAGTTTGAAAGCTTTGTGCAACCGCTGATCGTACTGCTCGAAATCCCGGTAGATGTGGCTTTTGCCCTGTTTGTTTTATGGATTTCCGGGCATACCCTGAACCTGATGAGTGCGATTGGTATTGTAGTAACCTGTGGTATTATTATTAACGACTCTATCCTGAAACTGGATGCAATAAACGAACTACGGAAAGCGGGTACACCGTTACTGGATGCTATCCATGAAGCCGGACATCGCAGGCTGCGGCCCATTATTATGACGTCGCTTACTACGGTCTTTGCCATGGTACCGCTGTTATTCTCGTACGATATGGGTAGCGAACTGCAAAAACCGCTGGCTATTGCCATGATCGCGGCTATGGTGATAGGCACACTGGTGAGTTTGTTTATCGTACCCCTTATCTATTGGTTTATCTGTAGGAATGAAAAATTAAGAATGAAAAATGAAAAATAATTTGTTCATACTTTTGATCTATACGCTGTTAAGCCTGTTGGTTACAGGCTCTGTATATGCGCAGCAAACGGTAACCCTTTCGCTGGACCGTACTATCGAGTTAGCTGCTGATAGTTCCCTCCAGTCGTTCCGCAGCAAAAACCTGTATCTGAGCAGTTACTGGGAATACCGTACGTTTAAAGCCGCCCGTTTGCCGAGTCTGAACCTGAATCTCACACCGGCCGAATATTACCGTTACATTACCCAACGGTACGATTTTGATAACGACCTGGAAGTATTCCGGAAGCAACAGACCTATTCCGCCCGGGGCGGACTGGAGATCAATCAGAATTTCGACCTGCTGGGAGGTTCGTTTTATGTGAACTCTGACCTCGAGTACCTGCGCAATTTCGGGGCTACCAATTACAGCCAGTATACTTCGGTACCGATACGGGTCGGGTATTACCAAAGCCTGTTAGGGTACAACCCGTTTCGCTGGGAGAAAAAGATTGAACCGCTAAAATATGAAAAAGCGAAAAAAGAGTTGGTTTACAATCTGGAAGAGATTGGCGAACAGGCAACCGGGTATTTCTTTGCGCTTGCCATGGCACAGGTAGAGTATGATATGGTGAAGGATATTGCCGCTTCGTCGGACACGCTCTACCGGATCGGGCAGGAGCGCCACAAAATAGCCTCCATTACACAGGCGAACCTGTTGACCCTGAAACTGGATGCGATCAATGCAAAGAATTCCCTGAAAAATGCGGAAATAGCATTGAAAAGGGCCATGTTTAACCTGGCAACCTTCCTTTCGCTGGATAAAAACACAGAGATACGCCTCCGGATTCCGGGACGCCCACGCAACCTCTACATACAGCTGGACGAAGCACTGGGACTGGCCAGGGAAAACAATCCTTCTTTTCTGGACATGCGCCAGCAAATCATGGAGGCCGAACAACAGGTGGATAAGACCCGGAAAGAGTCTCTTTTTGATGCTTCGATACGGGCCAGTGTAGGATTCAACCAGGTATCCGATAAGTTTAAAGATGCTTACCGCGACCTGTTGCAACAGGATATAGTATCTGTGTCCCTTAGTATCCCGCTACTGGACTGGGGGGGGTCAGAAAAGGCAGGTATAACATGGCACGTAATAACCTGACAATCGCCCGCATTACCGCAGAGCAGGAAGAGATCAGTGTAGAAGAGAATGTGATCATGACAGTCAGTGAGTTCAATATGCAGCAAGACCTGATAAGCAGTGCGGAAGAGGCACTGGAACTGGCGTTACTGGCCTATGCCGAAACCAAACAACGGTTTATAATCGGAAAAGAGGATATCAATAGCCTGACCCTTTCCCTGCAACGGCAACAGGATGCGCAACGCAATCATATTCTGGCTTTACAGAACTACTGGCTTAGTTACTTTAAAATACGGAAACTAACGCTCCACGATTTCGAAACAGGGGTATCCCTGGTAAACCTGTACGAATACAAACATGGGTTTTAATGAGTAACTCTCCCAAAATATCATCTTTTACCATTCTGGTAGCGTTTATTTGTGTAGCGCTGGCGGGGAGTGCGTTTCTTCCTTTATTGCCGCTGAAGTTATCGCCATCCCGGAACCTGCCCACTCTTACGATCAATTTCTCGATGCCCGACAATCCGGCACGGATCGTTGAAATGGAGGCGACGGCACAACTGGAAGCGATGTTGGCACGGATAAACGGTATCCGTGAAATAACCTCTACATCCGGGAACGGGTGGGGATCTATCCGCCTAGAGCTGGATAAACATACCGATATTGATGTAGCCCGTTTTGAGGTCTCCACAATTATACGGTAAACATGGCCCAACCTGCCGCGGGGCACTTCCTACCCCTACCTGTCTGCCAGCCGGGCAGACGATAAGGAGTCGCGCCCTTTCCTCACTTTTACTCTGAATGCCGCTGCTACACCTGTTTTTATCCAGCGGTTTGCCGAAGAGAATATTAAACCCCGGCTCTCGCTTATTCCGGGTATTAACCGGATCGACGTATCCGGGGCTACGCCTATGGAATGGCGGTTGGAGTACGATAACCGGCAATTGGTGTTATCAGGAGTTACACTAGCAGATATACAGGAGGCGATACAAAACTTTTATAACAGGGAATTTTTAGGGATTGCCCAAACCAGCCCCGAATCGGACGAATGGATACGGTTGACCCTTTCGCCTACAGTGACAGAAAACACCTTCGACCTCAGCCTTATTACTGTTGCCAATAAAGAAGGAACCCTGATACGGCTGGACCAACTGCTCAAGGTAACCCGGCAGGAAGAACAACCCCAGAGTTATTACCGTATTAACGGACTGAATTCTATCTATCTCTCTATCCGTGCGGAAGATACGGCAAACCAGCTGCAACTGGCCCATGCGATTATGGAGGAGATGCAGGAGATACGGGCCTCGCTCCCTGTGGGTTACCAGATCCATACCAGTTATGATGCAACTGAATATATCCGGGCCGAACTGGATAAAATATATTTCAGGACAGCCCTGACGATCGCTATTTTATTATTATTTGTGTTGCTTATTACACGCAACCTCAAATATCTTTTCCTGATTGTTACCACATTGGTTATCAATCTGTGTATCGCGGTTCTGTTTTATTATTTCTTTGGACTCGAACTGCAACTCTATTCGCTGGCAGGTATTACAATCTCGCTAAGCCTGGTGATTGATAATACGATTGTGATGGCGGACCACATCCGCAACCGGCAAAACAGGGGGGCTTTCCTCTCCATCCTGACCGCTACCCTGACAACCATCGGAGCACTGTCCATTATTTTCTTCCTCGACGAGCGGATACGGCTCAACCTGCAGGATTTTGCCGCCGTAGTAATTATTAACCTGGCTGTTTCGCTGGTAGCAGCGCTGTTCTTTGTGCCGGCCATGATGGAAAAGACAGGCCTTGACCGCAAAAAAACATCTTCCCGCAAACTGGCTGTACGGTTTAACCGCATCAATAAAAAAGCCGGTTATTGGTTCACCTGTTATTACTATCACCAGATACGGTTGATGACCCGGTGGAAGAAAACAGCCTGCCTGTTACTTGTATTGGCATTCGGTTTACCGGTATTTATGCTGCCTGATAAAATAAAGGTAGAAGAAATAGACCCTGCGTCGCGCTGGCTGAAACCGGCCGAGAAATACAATGAGATGGTCAATAAACCGGTGTATAAAGAGAAAATAAAACCCGTTATAAACCAGGCGTTGGGTGGCTCTTTACGGCTTTTCGCGGAAAAGGTATACGAAGGAAGTTATTTCACCCGCAGTGAGGAAACAGTCCTTTCGGTAAGTGCTTCGATGCCCAACGGCACCACAATAGAGCAGATGAACCATCTGGTAAGCCGGATGGAAGCATTCCTGAGTGGTTTTGAGGAAATTAAACAGTTCCAGACCAATATCCACAATGCCCGGCAGGCTTATATAGCGATTCATTTCACCAAAGAGAGTGAAAGAAGCGGATTTCCCTACCTGCTGAAAAGCCGTATCATTAGTAAAGCACTCGAACTGGGTGGTGGTAGCTGGAACGTATGGGGACTGATGGACCAGGGTTTCAGTAACAATGTAAGGGAAAATGCAGGAAGTTACCGGATCGTCATGTACGGTTACAATTACGATGAACTTTATGTATGGGCGGAGCAATTACGGGAAAAGCTGTTAGAGGCACGCCGCATACAATCCGTAACCATCAATTCGGAATTTTCATGGTGGAAAGACGATTACCTGGAGTTCTATTTTGATCTGAATAAAGCACGGATCGCGCAGGAAAATATCCATCCTGTCTCCTTGTATTCTTCTCTCCAACCCTTGCTTGGGTCAGACATTCACACCGGATCGATTTTGTATGAAAAAGAGAAAGAGAACCTGAAACTTCTCTCCCGTCAATCCTACACCTATGATGTGTGGAATATCCTGAATACCACCCAGTGGATACAGGACAGGCCCTATAAATTATCGGAACTGGCAGCCGTGGAAAAAGCACAGACCCCTCAAAATGTAGTAAGGGTCAACCAGCAATACCGCCTTTGCCTGCAATACGAATACATAGGGGCAAACAACCAGGGCAACCGCATACAGGAACGGATACTGCGGGAGTTTAACCAGCAACTACCGATGGGATATACGGCACAAAAGGAAGATTACGAATGGTATTGGGGACAGAAAGATAAGAAACAGTATCTCCTGTTGGCCCTGATTGTAGTGATTATCTTTTTCACCACCAGCATCCTGTTCAATTCGTTGAAGCAGCCACTGGCAGTGATCTTTGTGATTCCCATTTCTTATATAGGAGTATTCCTTACCTTCTACTGGTTTAAACTCAACTTCGACCAGGGTGGATTCGCCTCGTTTGTCATTCTGTGTGGTATCACCGTAAATGCCAGCATATACATCCTGAACCAATACAACCAGATACGAAGTAAAAACCCATCCATTCCACTACCCAAAGCCTATCTAAAAGCGTGGAATGCCAAGATCGTACCCATCTTCCTGACCGTGATATCCACCATTCTGGGATTCATCCCCTTTATGATCGGTTCGCAGAAAGAAGGCTTCTGGTTCCCCCTTGCCGCCGGCACCATCGGAGGTTTGATCATGTCGGTAATCGGCATATTCTTCTACCTTCCCCTCTTCACCCTGAAAAAGAAAGATTTCAACTAACCCGGCTTCTGTAAAATCCGGGAAGAAAGAAAAATCATATAAATTAAATCCGGAATTGTGTAAGTGGGGAGAGTAGCTATATCTTTATATTTGTTATATAAAAACAAAGGAAGCAGGAATGGCGACAAATAAAACAATTAAACGATCTTTTCCGGTGCTGGGTATGAGTTGTGCTGCCTGTGCCGCACGGGTGGATAAAGCGTTGAATAAGCAACCCGGGGTCGTAGAGGCCACTGTCAATTATGCTTCGGCTACGGCTACGATCGAATACGATCCGCAGGTAACATCACCGGAGGTGCTTTGTGCACTTACCGGCGATCTGGGATACGAGATGATAGACCAGCAGCCGGAAATGCAGACAGATGAAGCAGAAAAAATGCATACCCGGCGGATGAACCGCCTGCGGATACAAACGTTGGGTGCTATCCTCCTCTCTTTGCCTGTGGTGGTAATTGGTATGTTTTTTATGAATATACCGTACGCCAATGAAATGATGTGGATACTCTCCACACCGGTGGTATTCTGGTTTGGAAAAGACTTTTTTATCCATGCGGTAAAACAGCTGCGCCATCGCTCTGTAAACATGGATACACTGGTTGCATTAAGTACCGGCATAGCCTACCTGTTTAGTCTGTTTAATCTGTTATTTCCCGGATTCTGGCTATCCCGTGGGGTGCATCCGCATGTTTACTTTGAGGCGGCCAGCGTGATCATCGCCTTTATCCTGCTGGGGCGTTTACTCGAGGAAAGGGCAAAAGGAAATACTTCGTCGGCTATACGGAAGCTAATGGGACTGCAACCTAAAACGGTTAGGGTAATCAGGGAATCCGGCGAAGAGATAGAGATTCCGGTAAACCGTGTACAGAAAGGGGATGTGTTGCAGGTAAAGCCCGGTGAAAAGATTGCTGTAGATGGTACCGTTACGGCAGGCAGTTCGTACGTGGATGAAAGTATGCTGAGTGGCGAGCCTGTGCCTGTATTGAAAGAGGCAGGAGCAACCGTTTTTGCCGGAACGGTCAATCAAAAAGGTAGTTTCCGTTTCCGGACAGAAAAGGTAGGGGCCGCAACCACGCTGGCGCAAATTGTACGGATGGTACAGGAGGCACAGGGTAGTAAGGCACCTGTACAAAAGCTGGTAGATAAAATAGCCGGAGTATTTGTTCCGGTAGTCATGTCTGTAGCCCTTCTTTCGTTTGGGTTGTGGGTTATCCTGGATCCGGTAAACGGATTTACCCATGGATTGCTCGCACTGGTTACGGTATTAATAATAGCCTGTCCCTGTGCGTTAGGACTGGCTACTCCTACCGCTATTATGGTGGGCATAGGAAAAGCTGCGGAAAACGGTATCCTTATCAAAGATGCCGAAAGCCTGGAGATTGCCTGTAAAACAGGTGCACTGGTATTGGATAAGACCGGAACCATTACAGCAGGTAAACCGGTAGTCACAGATATGTATTGGCTGGAAGAGCGTGGGGAATATAAAGAGATAGTATACAGTCTGGAGAAGTTGTCTGAACATCCATTGGTAGAAGCTCTTGTACAATTTTTGCAGGGGGCATCGCCTATACAAATCGATTCCTTTGAGAGTGTAACCGGAAGAGGCATAAAAGGAGAGGTAAACGGTACCCACTATTATGCCGGTAACCGGTTGTTTTTAGAAGAGAATGGTGTACAGATCAATAAACCGGCAGCCGTTTACGCAATGCGTATGGAAGAGGAAGGTAAAACGGTTATCTGGTTTGCCGGTGGGTTCAATGTGCTCGCCATAGCAGGTATTACAGACCGGGTAAAAGAATCCTCTGCCGCAGCAGTGACACAGTTGCAGGCAGCCGGTATAGAGGTGTATATGCTCACAGGAGATAACGAAGCTACCGCATCGGCTATTGCCGGGCAGACAGGTATCCGCCATTACAAAGCCGGTATGCTTCCGGCGGAAAAAGCCCTGTTTGTAAAACAACTACAAACAACAGGAAAAGTAACCGCGATGGCTGGTGATGGTATAAACGATAGTGCTGCCCTGGCGCAGGCCGACCTGAGTATTGCGATGGGTAAAGGCAGCGATATTGCGATGGATGTAGCCCGGATGACGATTGTCTCTTCGGATTTATCCAAAATCCCGGTAGCAATCCGCTTATCGAAACTAACAGTACAAACAATCCGGCAAAACCTGTTCTGGGCCTTTATTTATAATCTGATTGGGATACCCATTGCCGCCGGCATTCTGTACCCTATAAACGGTTTCCTGTTAAATCCCATGATTGCCGGCACAGCCATGGCTCTAAGCAGCGTAAGTGTAGTAACCAACAGCCTGCGGCTGAGAAGAAAAAAATATAAAAAATATACGAAAATGAAAAAGGAATTCAGAGTAGAAGGAATGGCATGTAATCATTGCCGGATGAGTGTGGAGAAAGCACTCAACAGTATAGAAGGAGTCCATGCAACAGTAACCCTGCACCCACCTGTCGCAACAGTTATTTTTGAAGGAGAAGAAATTCCGGTTTCCAACCTTCAAAATGTTGTATCCGAAAATGCCGGAGATTTTATATTATCGAAGGAATAAAAAAATTGTTTCATCCTGCGTAGCTTTGGATACGGCTGACCAAAAAGTCGCAAATCCCATTCATACATCTAAAAAGGATTACAAATCCCAATACCCTCCGTCCAAAGTTTTACAGAAGATAGTTACTTATCGCTGGCGCAGATTTAAATCTGTGCCTACACTAACAGGTGGTACTATTACAGCAACCCTGATTTCTTTTCGTCTTTTTTGAAACGGGCGCGGATGTGGCTGAGGGTTTCGGGGGTTACACCGATAAAGGAGGCGATCTCTTTTAAGGGAATCATTTTCATTAGGTTGGGACGGTCTTGCAAAAGTTGCATATATCTTTGTTCGGGTGTTTCACAATAAAAACTGAGTAGCCGTTTGTACATAGCAGTGGCATACTCTTCTATAATTCTGCGGTACATATATTCGCCTCCCTCCACATCTTCGATATAGTGGTTTAATTGTGTGTGGGATATTACGTATAATATACAATCCTGAATGGCCTGTATGTTTACAAGCCCCGGTTTATCATGTATAAAAGAGGGTAAATCGCAGGCAAAGTCGTTTTCAAAGGCATACCCCACAATGTGTTCTTTGCCTTCTTCGTCAAAGCGGGTGTAGCGAACTGCACCTTTTTTGATGTAGGCTCCGTACCGGGCAATCGAATCCTGGTGGCCGAAATACTCTTTTCTTTTTAACTTTATCTCTTTTCCTTCTTTGAGTATGAAATCAGTGAATGCCGAAAAATCCACGACATCACAATATTCATTAAAACTTTCCATACATAGTAACAAGTTCAAACTATACAGTGTGATTAATAAAATCTGTTAGGGCAGGTACAAATATAGATACTTTTTATTCATTTTCAGCGTTTACTTCTATTTCATAAGCATCGTATGCATGGGTTATTTCTTCTCCGTCGTGCTTTTTGATAAGCAACCACCCATTTTTAACAGACGAATTTTCCAGTTCTATCAATACAAATTTTCCTTTTAGCTTATCGCCCTCTAAAATAAACTCCAGCGAACCCTGTTCCAATGCTTTTCCGGGATCTTTTATTTTCTCTGTAGGCCTCCATGTGCCGTGGTCCCATATCCAGACAGTTCCGGCTCCATAATTGCCATCCGGTATTTCGCCTGCAAATCCGGCATAATCCAGTGGGTGGTCTTCTACCATTACCGCCAGCCGTTTATCTTTAGGATTCATAGAGGGGCCTTTGGGCACAGCCCAGCTTTTGAGTACCCCGTCCCATTCCAGCCGGAAATCAAAATGCAGGTGGGATGCATCGTGCAGTTGCACCACAAATATCAATTCTTTTTCTTTCCGGGGAGTTTCCGGTACCGGCCCGGGCTCCGGTGTCTGTCCGAAATCCCTTTTTTGTTGTATGTTTCTAAACTCATGGGTATCCCTTCATTTATAATAATAAAGAAACAGGTGGCTCCCACTAAGTGTTTAAGCAATTCCCTATATCCTCTACAGAAGTTTTTTTATCGAAAAGTTTGCTACTTTGCATCATCTGTGTTGTTAATAATTTGTCTATTAGCTAAATAGCGACAAAAATAGGTGATGCAAAGTATGATGCAAACGTGATGCAAAGTGTTTGGTTTACATCACATTTACACTTTTTAGCCTCATTTACTGATAAAAAGAGTTTGATTTTTTTCTTTTTTATGGAATGCCGGAAACTTTAGCCGGGATTATCCGGTGCCGGCATCATAAATAAACGTCTGTTTGTAAACAGCTTTACAGTTTACTGTTCATAGCTTTAAAGTGTATAGACTGTATCTTTGTTTGTTTTTGAGCCGGGTGGCAAAGGTTTGCGACCTTGGTGACAAACGTTTGCTACCATGCTCGAAAACGTTTGCCACCCGGCTCAAAAACAGCAAAAGATATTGTGTCTTACAAGAGAAGATAAGGGAAGACTAAAAGATAGTCAAAGGAAAAAAATAATACCACAGATGAAAACAACAGGAGATCACGGTCAGAAAAGAACCATTAAATGTATTTTATACTACCAAAAGGAAAATAAACAGTAAAACGTGATGCAAACCAAACACTTTGCATCACGTTTGCATCATACTTTGCATCATCTAAATTAGCTAATAACATATTAATAATGAGCGAATTAAAAAGAATGGTGATGCAAAGTAGCAAACTTTTCGATAAAAAAACTTCTGTAGAGAGTTTAATTAAAAATAAAAACAAATTGTTGATACTGATTCTTCCTGGCTTATTGCCGGCTTATCGCTGGCGCAGATTTAAATCTGTGCCCAAACTGATTACATGCCAGGATAACAAAAAGCAACAATAGTATTGAATTATATTTTTCATTTGCTCTAATTAAGAAAACAATATATTATTAGAAGTTTATTTATAATGTTTTGTATCATACCAGTCGTAAATTTTTAATCATTATCTGTAAACATAAAAGGTAAGGGGTGTTCCAGCTTTTTGGTTCGTTTAACCGGTTCGTATTCTTTAAAGACTTCTCCCGTCTTGCCGTCCAGATAAAAAGCAAAGACTTTTTCTGGGTCAGCCGGATCATCGAAAGTAACGTACCAGTAAGGCCGGTTAGTATTTTCACTATAACGTTTAATTTTGTGTAGTGGAAGAGCTTGTTTTTCTATAAAACGGTAGACATCTTCCATGGTAAAAGAAAAAGCTCCTTCGTGGTCAACAATGTTTTCTACTTTTCCTTTTTGATCAAAAATATATTCTTTCCCGATAGGAAACATGTATTCTCCATGGAGCCTTACTTTACTGTGTATTTTATTGGTTTCAGGATAAAAAGTGAAAATTTCGTATACTGGTTCACCTTTGTATTTGTAATAACGGTATTCATACCAATCATCTGAGCGAAGATTCATTATTACCAACATACTATCACCACGCATAAAATGTTTGCAGATGAATGGATTTTCATGATTGTAATGCTCAGAATATCCAGCAGAATCAAATATATTCTTTTGTTCGAATTCCGGATCAGGAATATGAGTATTGCTACAACTTATTGTAAATATGCAAAATAATATAAAATCAAATATATAAAAGCATTTCATTTTTTAGGTATTCTTTATTTTATAATTGTATCTTTTAGTATAATACCGGTTTGACCATGTATATTTATATATCTGGTATTACTTTTCTCTAAATGAGACAAATCTTTACCTATAATCTGCCAGACAGGAGGTTTATCAGAATTTTCAGGAAAACGATATGCATATTCAAGTTCTACATTCATCTCTTTTAAAAGAGAAAGAACCTGCTCTTTGGTAAATGGAAAAGATTCTTCCATATCTTTTATTTCTATTACTCTACCCGTTTGATCAAAACTATAGAATTTACCAAAAAAAGAATCAAATAGTCCATTCCACTCTTGCATTATGAATTTTATTTTTCCACACGGATAGAAAGAAATATCTTGTTGAATAACTGTTTCTCCCTCTTTTATTTGTATTTGTTTCCTATATGTATTTGGGTACCAACTCATATCAATCCGTATGGTATCACTATTTTCAAATAAGAAGGTATAACTATTACCTGTTGCATGACTCCAAAATTCTTCCACATCAAACCAATCTGTCGGAATATCTTCTTCCTGCTCTGGATACTGATTTTCATCCGCCTTTTTGTGACATGATAAAATAAGTAGTAATATAAGTAATAGAAATACTTTATTTATAATATTTTGTATCATAATGGTATTCTTTTAATCCTTCCTTATATTGTTGTTATTTTATTTATGGAATAGATTTTCCATAGATATATTCATCATATTGTTTCCAGGTTAGCATAAAAGGTAAAGGATGAGTAAGTTTTTTGGTTCGTTTAACCGGAATATATTCTTTGAAAACTTCGCCAGTTTGACCATCTATACAGAAAGCATAGGCTTTTTGTATGTTTGTGGTATCTTCAAAAATCACATACCAATAAGGACGTTCGAGGTCTTCTTTATATCGTTTGATTTTATGTAAAGGCAGTGAATAATTTTCTGCAAACGAATAAACATCATTAAGAGTAAAAGAGAAAGATTCTTCATGATCAAGTGCATTCGTTATTTTTCCCTTTTTATTAAAATAATACTCTTTGCCTATTTTAAAAAGGAATTCACCATGTAGTCTTTCTTTGCTGTAAATATTACCAGAATAATAATAGGTAAAAAATTCATAGACAGGCATTTGTTTGTAAATATAATATCTTAGTTTATAAAAATAAGGATAATCATAAAATATTCTTACCGCAATCGAATCGTCCTGTATAAAAGTAGAATCATATCCAAGTAGAGGCGGATATTCACTCTCTAAGTTCATAAATTCAAAATAATTGTCCTGTACAAATTCAGGATCCGATACATAAGTTCTCTTACATCCGGAAACTATAATAGAAAAGAAAAGTATATAACTTAATGTTTTCATAGGAATTTATTTAACGGCAGAAAATTGTATCATTTAGAACCTCACCTGTTTTTCCATGCAATTCTATATATCTATATTGGTCCGGATAAAGAGAGTTTTTCCCACTAACTTGCCATATTGGAGATTGCAAGGAATCAATTTCTCTATTTATATAATCAGGTTCTAAATTAATTTCGCTTACAAACTGTTTAATATCTTCAAATGTAAAAATATAAGGCTCATCAAAATCCTTTACTTGAGTAATATTCCCAATTTTATCATAACGATAGCTTTTACCAAAAATAAATTTGAAATTACTATCCCAATATTGCCATTTAGACTCTATTTCACCAGACAGATAAAAAGAATATGTTTGTCGAATTATATTTCCGTCTTTTTTTAGGAAGATATCTTTTGAATAACTAACATTATTAACGAAAGAGTACTCAACACGCAATGTGTCTTCGTTATTAATAAATATATAATGATCGTATTGACCTTTCTCATCATTACTCCAATATTCTTCTATATCAAACCATTCTCTTTTTGCAAACTCGTCAGTTGTTTGGTAATAAACTTGTTCTTTCTGTTTACAAGATAGAAGAATAAATATACAATATAGAATCTGTAATTTATTCATAGTACTTCTTTTCATATTTATATTCTGATATTCTGGTTTTATACTTTTCTTTTCCTATATCACGAGCCATTTCATATTGCCATTTCCATAAACTACTGGCTCTATATCTTTTTTCAACAGTCGATTCATTTCCTTCTACATAGTCCATTATATTATCAGTAGTCTTAGCATATTTAAACCTCCAGTTATATTTATTTCTGTATTTCTTATTTTCCCAAGGATGTTCCAAACCAAATGTATGGAGCACTTCGTGAACTGTAGTACCTGGACTAAATGGGTTATTTCCATTAATATTGAAAAGAAGAACCTTATCAATCCATCTCGTAACTTCACTTTCATTTTTTTCCATTTGAGTGAGTCCTATAGTGGTTGGAGAGTATGCAGGAATTGAAAACATAAATAATTTACAGCTATTTGTATAAATACCATTATATTTTGTGTTGCTATAATCTTTAGATGCTCGTATATCTAAATATTCATAAATAGTTTTATTTTTTAATTTTTTATCAATATAATTATCTTATCTTGTTCTTTTAGTATAATTAATACTCTTGTTATTTTCCGACAATAAAAAACTTGCAGTAAATAAAGGTGCTTGTTTTTCTATGGAATTATATCTGAATGGATATTTATCTCCTGTACAATCCAATGGAGGTAAAATATGTATATCAGGAAATATATAAAGTTGTTGAAACAGTTGTTTCATTCGTTCAACTTCTCCGTCCGTTATTCTTGATATTTCAAATTCATTTAGGTCTTTATCACAAAGTTTTACCGGGATGATAGATATGTCCATTTTATAAGGCTCGTGGTTGGGGATAAATTCCAGTTTACCAACTACCTGTTCTCCTATACAAGCTTCCAGAAACATAGTCTCACTAAATACTTTATTGCATGTGATTTGTAGTTTTTCTGAATGGTAATGATGTTGATTTTTGTTTTTGATTGAAAAAGAGTGGAAGTTGAGGGAAAATGTATCTTCATCTCCTCCCGTAAATCGAAAGTCTATTTTATCTACCGGTGTTTCCACGGTTAGTTTTAACCGTAAAGAAGCTGTAAATCCGGGAACGATAGTCATAACAGGTACAGCATATTTATAATTTTGTTGGTAGGTTGGATGCGTCTTTTTCCACTCTTCTTCAAAAGAGGTATAATTGTTATTCATGAATTCATTAAAACTATTCTTATCCATCATGGTTGGATCATTGTACCATTTACACAGGGGGGCATCATCGTCTCCCTCACGATACCAATCGAACAGGAAATCTCCTTTGTAAGAGTGCGGAGCAGTTACCGGATGATATGTACCATCGCGCCGGAACTTAACCGTACACTGGGCTTCCTGACTCAGAATCGCTTCCTTGGCCTCATCCGGTGTTTGCTCCCACGCGGCAAAAAAGGAGAGTTTGAGCTCCGGGTGCTGTTTCAGGTATTCGGTTGGGTTTTTATGTCTTTCCGAAAGGAGGTCGTGGATACTTAGTTGGAGGTTTATTTCTCCTTCCTGATTTGGATGGGTGTTGTAATTCAAAAGAGTTTCTCCTTCTTCGTCTTTTATCCGGATCAGTACGTCTTCATCATCGTTTCCGGGTTTGTCAAACCCGGAAGTTTCTACGTGTAGGGTTACGGTTTCTTCTAAATCCCGGGGGATAATAGTAAGTGTGTCTTTCTCTTCACTTAGCCAGGAAACAGCCGTTACCTCCGGGGTTTGTTCTTCTTCGGGTTCTGAAGTCTCTTCTGTTACTACTACCGGCTCCGGTTCTTTGTACTCCTCCCACCAGAAACCATACGTCTGGGGAAAACGGCGGTCTAACTTTATATCTCTGTTTATATCTAACCGCTCTGTGGTAATACGAATCTGCTGTATCATCGGTATAGCGAAGAGTGAAGACATTCTTTCCTCTACTGCATAAATGTATCCGTCGTACCACTCAAGTATCCGCACAGGAGTCATTTTCGCGCTATCCACTATTTCCACTTTTCCCGATACCGGACGGGGCTTCTTTCCTAATAGTTTCTCCCACAGGTAATCATCGCCGGTTGATTCTACTCCTAATTGGATATCGCCACCCAGTAGTCCGGTGGTAGGACGGCCGCGGTAATCTACTTCGCGGTTAAAACCATAGGTGCATCTTAGTACAGGATAAATTTGGCCTTCCAGGGTTAATGTGATTTCTTTTGCCATAGGATTAGGTAAATAATCTAAATTAAACTATGGCAACGAATATAGGGAATATATTTTACAAACCGGTCTAAAATGAAAAGAAAAACAGAAAAGGCCGTTTCTTATGCGGTCCCGGATCAGGTCCGGGAACTATTTATAGCTTCCGGTTCATGATATAATCTTCCATAAGGAAGCCGTTGCCGATGTCGATGTCTTCGCTACCGTAGATTTCGAAGCCTACCTTTTGATAAAAGTCGATGGCTTTGTTGAATCGGTTTACGTTGAGGGAGATTTCTTCCATGCCAGCGGCGGAGGCTATCCGGGCAGCTTCTTCGATAAAGAAACGGCCGACTCCTTTTCCCTGTGCAGTGGGTAGTACATATATTTTGTGGATTTTCATCCAGGGTTTTCCTTTGTAATGGAGTTCGTACGAGAGGTACCCCAGCCAACTGTCTCCTTCTTTTACCAGCAGGTAGTGATGGCCCTGTTCCTCTATCTGGCGGATCAGGGATCCGGTACTATACATCATGTCCATCATGTAGCGGATTTGTTCCGGCGAGAGGATGTCGCTGAAGGTTTTAGGCCACACATCGTTTGATATTTCCTGAATCACAGGGATATAGTCCCGGGTAGCTTTTATAAGTTCTAGGTTTGCCATAACAAGAGTAAACAATTTGAATTACCGGATAAAGGTAATCAATTTGTTTTATTTTATTTTTTTCTAATCCTTTTTTAGCTTTTAACTGTTATTAGAAGAAATAGCGAATAAATCATAATGAAAAAAGAGAGGAGGTGCCGCATAGACGGATAATAACAAACAGAACTTAAAACCTTTCAACGAAAATGAAGTAATCATAAAAACGTAGATAACAAATGAATATAAGAAAATTGAACCGGATCCCTATCGGCCGGTTTTTAACAGGGATCATTTTATGCTGTGCGATAACTGGTGCACAGGCAACCACCGAATCTGAGATTCTTAATACAAAAACATCTGTAAAACAGCAAAGTACAAAGACGGTTACCGGTATAATACTCGACGAGACCGGCGAACCGGTAATTGGTGCCAATGTGTTTGTAAAAGGTACCACTACCGGAACGATTACGGGGCTGGATGGCGATTTTACGCTGGAAGTTCCCGAAGATGCGATTTTGGTTGTATCGTATATCGGTTACTCGCTACAGGAAATTCCGGTAGCCGGAAGAACGAATATTACCCTTTCGCTGAGCGAAGATACCCTTTCGCTGGACGAGGTAGTGGTAACGGCATTAGGGATCAAACGCCAGGCCCGTTCGATCGGCTATTCCACGACCCTGATTGGGGGAGACGAATTTACCGAAGCCCGCGACCAGAATATCGGGAATGCACTGAGTGGTAAGATAGCCGGGGTAAGTGTAACCGGAAATGCTACCGGTCTGGGTGGGAGTAGCCGCGTGGTAATTCGTGGTAACGCTTCGCTCACCGGAAACAATCAGCCGCTGTATGTGGTGGATGGTATTCCGTTTGATAATACCAACCGCGGGAATGCGGGTACATGGGGTGGTATGGACCTCGGAGACGGTCTGAACGCGATCAATCCCGATGACATCGCGGAAATACAGGTATTGAAAGGGGCTGCGGCTTCGGCTCTGTATGGTTACCGGGGTGGTAACGGTGCTATCCTGATAACCACCAAATCGGGTTCTGCACAGAAAGGGGTGAGTGTTGAGATCAATAACAACCTGACCTTTAATCCGATTTATGATTATCGTGATTTCCAGAAGGTGTACGGCCAGGGCCGTTTGGGCGAAAAACCTACCAGCCAGGAAGCGGCTTATAATAGCTATAACTCAAGCTGGGGGGCAGTAATGGATGGTAGCCAGGCTGTCAACGCGTTGGGCGATCCGTATGCTTATAACTATGTGGATAACTGGAAGAATTTTTACCGGACAGGTATTTCAGAACAGGCATCGGTTGCTATTAGCGGAAAAGGAGATAATATCTCGTACCGTTTTGGGGTATCCAATACGGTAGACAAGTCTATTTTACCCAATTCCAACCTGAACCAGCAAGGTATTAATATGAATACCACCTACGACATTACCCCCAAACTTCATTTAACCGTAAATGCTAATTATGTATTTGAGAAAGTAAAAAACCGCGCCAACCTGTCTGACGGAAACGGAAACGTAAATGCCACTTTATTATATTTAGCCAATTCGTATGATGTAAGATGGCTTAAACCGGCAAGAGATGAAAACGGCAGGGAACTGTTGCCCGGTAACAATGATTATTTTAATAATCCTTACTGGTTGCTGTATGAAGACCGCAACGAGACGAACCGGAACCGTCTGACCGGTGGTATGACACTGCGGTATGATATTGCCGACTGGCTGTATGCACAGGGACAGGTAACACGGGATGGGTACAATCTGGAGTTGTTAAAGGCACGCCCCATGGGGCAGGCTGTAGATGAAGGCGGAGCAATAGAAGAGTATAATCTGGCTTTCTCTGAAATAAACCTCAATTATCTGATCGGCTTTAATAAACGGTTTGGCGACTTCTCGGTGAATGCTACATTAGGAGGTAACCGCCAACGGGATATTACAAAAAAATGGGGTACCGACGGAGATATCAAAGGGTTTATGGTAGATGGAAACCTCTCTACCAGTAATATTACCCCGGAAAACCGGCGGTTTAAAAAGACCTATTCGGAATACCAGGTAAATTCTGTTTACGGATCGGCCGATTTCGGATACTGGGATTTTATTTTCCTGAATTTTACCGGACGTAACGACTGGTTCTCTACGCTTTCGCCGGATAATAACAGCTATTTTTATCCTTCTGTGAGTTTAAGTTTTGTGTTTACGGAAGCCTGGCAGATGCCCCAATGGATTTATACCGGTAAGTTGAGGGCTTCGTATGCACAGGCTTCGAATGGTACGGACCCGTATATGACACAACTTACCTACACCAGTAAAAACTGGACGTTGCAGGGACAGAGCGCAGGAACCATCAATACCAGTACTGTGCCGAATGCCAACCTGAAACCGGTTTCTATTTCGGAGTGGGAAATTGGGTTGAGTATGCAGTTCCTGGAAAGCCGTCTGGGATTTGACCTGGCACTCTATAAGAAAACAACCAAAGATGATATTGTGTATGTATCCAGTAGTAGTGCTTCGGGCTTCAATTCGGCGATACAGAATGTGGGAGAGATACAGAACAGGGGGATTGAGTTTATGCTGAATGCTGATCCTGTACGTACACGGGATTTTAGCTGGCGCTCTACTTTCAATCTTGCCTATAATGACAGTGATGTGAAATATCTCGGTGACGGAATCAGGTACCTGGAAATAGAGGGAGCAAGCGCGCGTAGTGGTGGTGCTGTGATCCGTAGTATTGTAGGTGAACCTTACGGGCAGATTGTGGGGTATACCTATCAGCGGGATGATAATGGAAATATTGTGTACGATAGCAGCGGCATTCCGCAACGGTCCGAACAACTCGAAGTGCTGGGTAATGGTGTGTACAGGCTGACAGGAGGTTTCCGGAACGATTTCTCTTACAAAAACTTTTCTCTCGGACTGTTGCTCGACTTTAAGTGGGGGGCTAAATTGTTTTCGGGTACCAACCTGAACCTGTACAGTACCGGGTTGCACAAAAATACGTTGCAGTATCGTGAAGATGGTTTCACCGTCAATGGCGTTACGGTAGATGCACAGACTTACTGGCAGGGTATTGTAAGAAATACAATTACTGAAGAGTTTGTGTATAATGCCAGCTTTATTAAACTACGTGAATTCTCACTGGGATATAGTCTGCCTTCTTCTTTGTTGAGCCATACACCGGTGAAAAGTGCACAAATCTCGTTTGTGGCACGTAACCTTTGGACTATCCTGAAACATACTCCCAATATCGATCCGGAATCAGCCTACAATAACAGTAACGGACAGGGGTTGGAGTTGAATGGTTATCCGGCAACAAGAAATATTGGTTTTAACCTGAATGTAAAATTCTAATATGCAAAAGTTAATCAAGATGAAACATACAATATTAGCGGTATTATTGGCTATAGGGCTACCGGGAGGTTTCCAATCCTGTAGTGATTTTGGTAATACCAATATAGACCCGGAAAGTATTTCCAAAGAGGCGATTAATATGGAACTGGTTTTTACCAATGTAGTTGCTTACTCTACTTTCGGTACGGAATACGAGGTATGGCGCAACGGTATTATTTACGATGCCATGATGTTATAACATTTGGCTTCGCTTGACTGGCCCGGTGATAAGTACCTGTTTAACCAGGGGTACAACCAGGCATTCTGGGAGCGGCAATATGAAAATAGTATCCGCGACGCGGTGGATCTGTTGTATATCTGGAAAGATAATGAGGAGTATTACGCCGAACGGCAGATGGTACGGATTATGAAGGTGCTTGTTTTCCACCGGATGACGGATATGTACGGCGATGTGCCCTATTTCGAAGCTGGCCTGGGGTATCATGAAGGGATTGCTTTTCCGAAGTATGACCCGCAGCGGGATATTTATATGGATATGCTGAAAGAACTGAAAGAAGCAGGCGATGCGCTGGCAACTGTGAGTAGTAGCCGTATCGGGAATGCTGACTTGCTATATCGTGGTGATGTTGTTAAGTGGAGAAAATTTGCCAATTCGCTGATGTTACGTCTGGCGATGCGCCTGACCAAAGTGGAGCCCCAAACCGCACAAACCTGGGTACAAACGGCGGTGAACGGAGGGCTTTTTACTTCCATTGAGGATGATGCATATGTTTCGCATGTGGACTCAAATATTAACGACGACTCATCGAATCCGTATGGAAAAGTGATGGCCCAGCTTGATCCACAGAATATCCGGATGAGCCGCTTTTTTATTGATTTGTTGCAGGATAGTAATGATCCGCGCCTGCGCTATATATCTACCCTGTGCGAAAATCCGAACCTGACCTATCTGAGTGGTGAGATGCAGTACGGAGATACCACAGCGGTGATCCAGGTAGGTATGCCTAACGGATATGATTCCGACGGCATACGGCCTATCAGTGAGGCTCCGGGCTTTCCGGGAAGTATTGATGACTATTCTGTTCCGAACCGCTACACGTATGCCAATCCGGATGCACCTACTCTGGTGGTAACGCACGCAGAGAACCAACTGTTGCTGGCCGAGGCTGCCCTGCGCGGCTGGGTGAGTGGAAATCCCGCGGATTATTACAACGAAGGGGTACGGGCCTCCATGCGACAGTATGTACATTTTAATGTAGATCCTGTAACAGAAGCGGAGATCGAGGCTTGTCTTACTGATAATCCTTTTAATACAGCTACCGGATACGAACAAATCAATACGCAGTATTATATTATTACTTTCTGTGATGAATATGAAACATTTGCCAACTGGCGGCGGTCCGGCTATCCGGAGTTGACACCGGTACCTTACTATCCCGGAAATGTTACCGATGGAACTATTCCCCGCCGTTTTGTATACAGGAATAATGAACAATCTGTCAATGAACGAAATTATCAGGAAGCGGTTTCACGCCTGCCGGGTGGCGACCGCATGACTTCCCGCGTCTGGTGGGATGTGGATACCACAACTCCGTAAAGTAACGGAAGGGCACATAGATTACTGGATGAAGGGGATTTATAATCAGTCATGGCCGGAAGTGTGTTATAACCATAACTATCCTCTGTAAAACCGGAAAAAGGGTATTTTTAAATGAATATTTATACAATAATACAGTTATAATACTAATTTTTGTGCTGTTAATAACATACCCCTAACCCCTCTCAAGAGATTGTGTAAAAACTCTCCTTGTTCTTTGATAAAGTTACAAATTGTAAATAATTACCCCGAAGTGGGTAAAATGTGAATAACCCCGGGTGCAACCCGGGGTAGGCAGAAACCCTCTCCATAACAACCCTGAAAGGGTTGAACCCGCTTCGGGGTTCATAGAGTAGAATCATTTTCTGCCACGGGTTTCACCCGCGGTTAATCACATTCAAGCCCTTCGGGCTTACAATATGTAACTTTTTCGATTTTACAATTTAGTTTTTACACAGTTTCTCAAGAGGGGAAATGCAAGAAAACCACTACTTTATAATCTTCCGGCTATCACTAATTTGTAATTCCCGCCTGTAGAGTATAAGCATTTATAATCCGCTTTTCTATACCTAAGTTCCGGTTTAATTGGTATTTATTTGTTTTTGGGATCGCAGATCCTCATACTCGTTAGTCGGGGATTACAAATCCCCTCCGTCCAAAGACCTTAATAGTGTCTTCGCGGGCACTTTTAATTTGCAACTCTTTTTATCTGATGGCTGTTATTAGTTTTTGAAACCATAACTTCAGAAAAAGTATGTTGAGAGGTGATAACAGTGAAAGATACGGTTGGCTGGTAGGAACACAGACGGCGACCTTGCCGGCAGCCCTGTTTATGATACGGGACGGTAAAATGAAGGGTGAAAATATTCATATCTTCGAAAAGAATTTAAAACCGGGACAGGAAACGGAATTGATAAAGCAGGATGCCATCTGGAAGGAGACGATTAACGATTATGCAGCGTATGAAACGTTGCTGGATGTATTGGAGCGTATTCCTTCGGCAGTAGATCCGAAACGCTCTGCCAAAGAGGAATTGATTTATTTCAATCAACAGTTGGATGTGGTAACAAAGAAGGGTTGGAAAAGAGGAGAGCAGACGATCCTGAATCAATACAATACTACCCCGATGGCTATCCGTTACTGGCTGAGAGACCAGGGAGTGGTATTCAGACCGGATACCAAAGTACTGAAACTGGGGTGGGAAAAATATGCCGATACCCAGGAAGGTGTGATCAATACTATTACCTATGTACAGGATCATAACGAGGAACAGGTGGAGGTAGGGTTTGAAGATCTTGTTATTGTAACCGATGGGTACGATACGGAAATACCCCCACAGAAATATCATAATTTTGCTTTCCTGAATATGTCTGTACACGATATGGTAAAACTGGAAACGGTTTTTGAAGAGATGAAGAAGGTTACCAATGATTTTCTGGGACTGAAAGAATAATGGTATGGACTTTATAGATTATTACAGCACACTGGGTGTTAGTAAAAGCGCTTCGCAGGATGATATTAAAAAGGCTTATAAGAAACTGGCCCGTAAATTTCATCCCGACCTGAATCCGGACGACCCGGACGCACATCAGAAATTCCAGCAGATCAATGAGGCCAACGAGGTGTTGAGCGATCCGGAAAAGCGTAAGAAGTACGATCAGTATGGCGAGAACTGGAAACATGCTGAAGCATACGAAAGCCAGCAGCGTCAGGGTGGTTATCAGTCCGGCGGCAGTGGTTCCGGTGGTTTTGAGGGTTTTGGCGGTTTTGGTGGTTTCGGAGGCGGTAGCCAGTGGAGCTATTCGGGTGGTGATGGCGACTTCTCGGATTTCTTTGAGAATCTGTTTGGCTCGGCAGGACGCAGTAGCCGTAGTGCAGGTTTTAAAGGCCAGGATTATACGACAGAGCTACATCTGTCTCTGTTTGATGCGGCTAAGACACATAAACAGGTGATTACTGTAAATGGTAAAAATCTGCGGATTACGATTCCGGCCGGTGTGGCCGACGGACAAACGATTAAACTGAAAGGACAGGGTGGTCCCGGAGCGAATGGAGCTCCTGCAGGCGATTTGTATATTACATTTGTTATACCGGATGATGCCCGCTTCCGGCGTGTAGGAAATGACTTGTATACGAATGCGGATATTGATATTTATGCCGCTATATTAGGAGGCGAGAAGGTGGTGGATACCATGACCGGAAAAGTAAAACTGAAAGTAAAACCGGGTACTCAAAACAACACGAAAGTACGCCTGAAAGGGAAAGGTTTTCCTGTTTATAAGAAAGAAAGCCAGCAAGGAGACCTGTTTATAACCTATACGGTAGAAATTCCAACTCACTTAACGGATAAGCAAAAAGAACTGCTCAAAGAGATGCAAAACCTTAATGGTAAATAAATTAGGAATAGTATGCAACAGGAACTGATTATATTAAGTGAGTATTGTGTAAGAACTAATATTGAACCGTCTTTTATCACTCTGCTTGAGGAAGAGGGAATGATCCATATTATAGTAAGAGGAGGAGAGCGGTATCTGTATACTTCGGAAATTAATGATCTGGAACGTTTTTCCCGGATGTATTACGACCTGTCCATCAATGCAGCCGGGATTGATGCGATACAACACCTGCTGAATCGTATCGAAAAGATGCAGTACGAGATAGAATTACTCCGCAAACGATTAACTATTCATGAGTCACTGCAACAAACTACTGATGCCGATGTAAAAGAAACGGAGGAATAAGGGTGCGACCCAAGCTACCCTTTCCGCTTTAGAAATTCACGGGGATTCTCTCCAAAATGTTCTTTATAGCATTTGGTAAAGTAAGAGGGGGATGTAAAGCCTACCTCGTAGGTAATCTCGGCAATAGACATCTGTGTGGAAGCCAACAGGGAGGCTGCTTTTTTCAGGCGGCTGATCCGTACTAGTTCATTCGGTGCATAATTGGTCAGGGATTTGATTTTGCGGTATAACTGTACACGGCTCATTCCTAACTGTCCGCTCATATCTTCTACACTGAAACCGGAGTTGGAGATGTTTTCTTCGATTATCTTTTTGAATTTTTCTACAAATACCTTATCCAGGTCGCTGATCGTTTCTTTGGCAAGGGTGGTATTATCACCGAAATATTGTTTGAGTTGTGTGCGATTGTTAATCAGGTTCCTTACACGTGCCTCCAGTACTTTGGCATTGAATGGCTTGGCAATGTAGGAGTCGGCACCGGTTTCAAAGCCAACAATACGTTGTTCGTCGAGCGAACAGGCTGTAAGCATGATTACCGGAATATGACTGGTTTGTAACTCTGTTTTCAGCATCTTGCAGCACTCAATCCCATCCATTACAGGCATCAGAATGTCGCAGATCACTACATCAGGCACATATTTCATCGCCATTTTAACTCCTTCTTTTCCGTCTTCGGCTTCCAGAATGGTGTAGTTGTTCTGTAGGGTTGAACGGAGATAGTTACGAATATCAGCATTGTCGTCAATAATCAGGATAGAATATTCACTACCCTGTTCCCGGACCTGATCCGGGACTGCAAAAGAACTACCGGTTGCTCCTGCCTTTTCAGAAAGATTTTCTACCGGAAGAATAGACTCCATATCTTCCCAAAAGGAGATAGAGTTATTATCAGAAGAAATCTCTCCGGTATATACAAATGCAGAATAACCAGGTTGCGTAACCGGTATGCGGAATGTAAAGAGGGAGCCTGTTCCCCCGGCACTTTCTACCGTAATCGTGCCTTTGTGTAAATCGATAAACGCTTTAGTCAGAGCCAGTCCGATACCGGAACCGGCATATTGGTAATCCGACATATAGAAACGCTCGAAGATATTTTTTACATGTTGGGCAGAGATACCAATTCCATTATCCTCTACGGAAAGCTGTACATATTTTTCGTCTTTATCTATCCATGTGGAAAGGCGTACGGTGATTTTCCCGTTTTCCGGTGTAAACTTAAATGCATTGGAAAGCAAATTATAACAAACCCGTTCGATTTTCCCCAGATCGGCTGTTACCTGGTAGTCTGCCTCTTCGTCTATCAGGGTACGAAAGCGGATGTGTTTTTTGAGTGCAATGGGAGTGAAGGCACTGACCCAATCTTCCAGTTGTTCTTTCATATTAAAAGAGATGGGCACCAGATCGAGTTTGCCATTTTCATATTTCCGGAAGTCCAGTATCTGGTTTACAAGCCGTAGCAGGATATTGGTATTTTTACGTACCAGTTTCAACATTCCTTTCGGTTGTTCCGGTATGGAAGTATCTTCGAGCAATTGATTCACCGGATCGGCAATCAGTGTGAGGGGGGGGGTACGGAAATCGTGTGAAATATTGGTAAAGAATACCAGCTTGGCATGTGTTGCTTCTTCCAGTTGTTTGGAAAGTTCCAGTAGCTGGTCGCGCTGTCTGGAAAGTTCTTCGTTCAGTTTATGTTTCGTACGGTATGCTTTGAATACCAAAACGATGATAATCAGCAGTAACCCGAGTATAACCAGATTGGCATAGAGGATCATTCGCTGGTTGGCAAAACGAACCAGAAACCGGTCCATATTGGAGTTGAGGAACCGAATCTTCTTATCGAGTTCTTCAATGTGGTCGCTCTGTTGTTTCATCACCCGGGCATTGGTCTCGCCGATAGCCGCTGTGAAAAGTATATTTTCCCGTTCATAAGGTTTATTTTGCAGAATATCCATTGCCAGGCGCATTACTTTATCTCCATCCGTAGGATATATGAAAGTAGCTTCCAGTATATCCTGAAGTACCAGATCAAGGCCGTAGTTTGTTCCGGGTAGTGCATCTATTCCTAAAAACTTCATCTCTTTTTCACGGTTCGCCCGGCTGGCTGCAATGTAGGCACCGGCAGCCATCCGGTCGTTGTGGGCAAAAACAATATCAATATCCGGTTCTTCTTTCAGAATTTGTTCCATTACCTGTGTAGCCGATTCCGATAACCATTCGGCGTCGCGTGTGGTGAGCACCCGGAAAGCAGGATGTTTACTGATTATACTCATGAATCCCTGATGCCGATTGATAGCCGGTGTGGAGCCTGACAACCCGGAAAGTTCAACTATTTTTCCACCTTCCGGAAAGCGTGAAACGAGATAATCGCCTACCGAACGGCCAATCTCGTAGTTGTCTGCCCCAATAAAGGCTGTATATTTATCGGACAGAATCATCCGGTCTACCACAACAACCGGAATATTCCTGCTAAAAGCTTCTTCCACAATCGGAGTAATGGGAACCGCTTCGTTAGGGGATACGATCAACAGGTCTACCCCGGCATCAATGAAATAACGGATATCCTGGATCTGTGCCCGGCTATCGTCTTTTACGGAACGAATTTCCACTTCTACTCCTTCATAAAATTGAGCTTCCCGCAAAATTTCATTATTCATCTTTGTCCGCCATTCATCGTCGCTACATTGTGAGATTCCTATACGGTAAACAGGAGTTTTTTCATTACAGGCAACAAACAGCAATAATAGGGCCAGAAAAAGAAATATGTTTTTCATGTATGAGACTGTTAGTTACACAAAGATACTATTTTTCTCCTTTTAAGAGGAGCCGGGGATGTTTGATAATAAAAATGCCGTCAACTTAAGAATTTTTGCTGGCTTTTCGCTGGCCTTTCGTTGGCGCAGATTTAAATCTGTGCCAACACTAACAGATACTGGTCGAAGGGGTGCCCGATGAACCGGGATAGTTCCATTTGTAATCCCCGCCTTTAGAGTATAAACATTTATAATCCGCTTTGCTATACCTAAGTTCCGGTTTAATCGGTATTTATTTGTTTATCGGATCACAGATCCTCATACTCGTTAGTCGGGGATTACAAATCCCCTCTGTCCAAAGCTAAAAATTAATGAGCCTCCTGGCTCACGTGAGGCTGGAACCTCACTTCTACTAACGACGTAGCGAGGACGCTACGCCGAACGTGGGCCAATAGCTGTTTTGTTTTATATTTTGTTTTTTAATTCTGCGGGGAGTTCGGGCATGGCACCGTTTTGGGTACATAGGTAGGCGGATACTTCTACTGCCAGTTGGTGGGCATCGTGTACCGGTTTGCCATTCAGGATGGCAGCACAGAAGGCAGCAGTGAATGAGTCGCCGGCTCCTACCGTATCGGCTACTTCTACTTTAGGAGTTTCTACAAAGGAGACAACGCCCGGAGTAAATACGTAACTACCGTTTACACCGCAGGTAAGGATCAACATTTTAAGGTTGTATTTTGCCAACAGTATCCAACATTTGTCTTCCAGGTCGATACCCGGATAACCGAACATCCGGCTTATGATTACTAATTCTTCGTCGTTAATTTTAAGAATGTTACATTTCTCCAGAGAGTTACACAAAACTTCTTTGGTATAGAATGATTGCCGCAGGTTGATATCAAATATTTTGCATACATCTTCGTCTGCCGGCATGGTATCCAGAAATTGATTGATGGTTTCGCGTGATACAATGCTACGCTGAGCCAATGAACCAAAACATACGGCTTTTGTGTTTTTAGCTACCTCTTCCAGTTCCGGAGTAAAAGGGATGTTATCCCATGCTACATTCTCTTTGATCTCGTAGCAGGGAACACCGTTTTCATCCAGTTCTACCTGTACAGTTCCTGTCGGGTAAGGAACTTTTGGAATTAAACAATTGAGTTTCTTTCCCTTAAAGTTATCCAAAATTTCGTTTCCAAGCGAATCGTCTCCCACAGCACTAACTACCCGGCTTTCGTATCCGAATTGCGACATGTGGTAAGCAAAGTTTGCCGGAGCACCCCCTATTTGTTTCCCTTCAGGAAACATATCCCACAGGGCTTCTCCCATTCCTACAATGATGTTTTTCATGATATTATTGTTTTTTAGTAGTTATCACTCACATTGTTCGTTAGTAGTCATCGCTCGTTTTACTCGCTGGTAGTTATCAGTCGCTACGCTCCTTAGTAGTTAAGTAGAATAATTTCTAACTACTAGTGAGCAATGCGAACGATGACTACTAAGCTGCGAAGTAGCTGCTGACTACTTTGACTACTAAGAAGCGTAGCGACTGATAACTACTTATTAATTTTCGGTGAAATTAGTAATAAATAGGCTACCAGTATAGTCGTTACCAGGACGGCGCCGATCTGGGTGGCCATTGTATCTGATGCAAATCCCATGATGGGTGGAAATACAGCACCCCCGAAGATACCCATCATCATTAGTCCGGAGACTTCATTTTTCTTCTCCGGTAAATGGAGCAGGGCCTGCGAAAGCAGGATCGGGAAGATGTTGGAGTTTCCGAAACCAACCAGTGCTATGGAGATATACAAAGGTATCAGTGAATCGAATACAAAAAGTCCTGCCATAGAGAGTACCATCGCTACGGTACTGATAATAAAGAACTTTTTGGAAGAGAAACGGGATAATACAATAGCACCGGTAAAACATCCCAGGGTACGGAATATGAAGTATAAACTGGTTGCATAACCGGCTTCTTTGAGTGACATACCCAATCGTTCGATCAATATTTTCGGAGCAGTGACATTGATTCCCACATCAATTCCCACATGGCACATAATTCCTATGAAAGAGATTAATACAACTTTATCACCCAACAAGGCGAAACATTGAGCAAATGTAGAGGTCGCTCCTTTTTCTTCGTCTTCCTGTATTTTGGTAAAACCTAAAGCAAATACGGCCAGAACGGCGATTACCAGGAATACCGGATAGAGCAATTTCCAGTTATCGAAATTCAAAGCGGCATAACCCGCGATCAGTGGTGCGACAAACGAAGCGATCGCCTTTACAAATTGTCCGAATGTAAGTGTACTGGCCAGTTTATCGCCCCTTACCATTGTAGACAACAACGGATTTAGTGAAACCTGCATCACGGCATTTCCAATTCCCAGCAGCGAGAAAGAAAGTAACATAGAAACATAAGAGTAATTGATCATGGGAGCCATCACCGCCAGGACAGTGATTACCAAACTGATCAATACAGTCTTTTTACGCCCGATCTTATTCATCAGCATGCCGGTTGGAACCGAACAGATAAGGAACCAGAAGAATACCATTGAGGTAAACAGGTTGGCTGTAGTGTCGGTCAGGTCGAAGTCTACCTTTACATAATTAGTTGCTATACCTACAAGGTCCACAAACCCCATTACAAAAAAACTGAGCATTACAGGAATCAGTTTCAGGTATAAATTGTTGTTGTTTTTCATGATATATTTATTTTTTTAAGTAGTTATCGCTCACTTTGTTCGCTGGTAGTCAGAGTAGTTATCAGTCGCTGCGCTCCTTAGTAGTCAGCACTCACTCCGTTCGTTAGTAGTTAAATAGTTTGCTCTTTTTACTACTTGACTACTAAGCCGTAAAACGGCTGATAACTACTTTCTCATAATCCTAACTTATAAATTTTTACTGGTTTCACTTCGAACTGGCCGCCTTTGGAATAGAAATTCAGACGGTTGTAGGGTTCTTCGGGGAATACCAGGTTTGTCATTACAAATTTACCATCTCCATCGAAACATTCGATAGAACATTTGTCTACAAATATCCGTAGTTTATAGGTTTCTGCCTTTTCGATAGGCGCATATGTTATTGCGGGAAACTCTTTGCTAAACTCTACAAGTCCACTTTTGGTACGATCCATATAGAACCGTTTACCGGAAAGATTATAGTGTATATCCACATGGTCTCCCTTTTCGTTGAAAAGAGTCAATCCGAATACATCGGCAGAGGTATTACGGAATTCAATTTCCAGTTCGAAGGCTCCGTCATTGTCTTCTATAATAGAATCTATATGGAACGATTGATTCCGGTCTGCTATTATTGCCGAATAGGTTTGTTCGTTTTTACGGAGTTTTTTCAACTCTTCTACCGGTTCATTGATCATATATGTTTCGTCGTTTGCCCGGTATACCTTTAATTCGCGTGGTACAGAGTTCGCCGAACGGAATTGCTGTGTAGGAACATCGTTGGCATATTGCCAGTTACTCATCCAGGCGATAGCTATTTTGCGGTTATCGGGTACATTGCTCCATGTAACTGTTGCATAATGGTCTTTTCCCCAGTCCATCCATTTAACGGTTTCCGGTTTGGATTCGCAGGTAAACGTACTACCATCGAAAAAGCCCGTGAAGTACTGGGCGGCCGATCCTCCGAAAATTCCTCCCGGGTTAATGTTCAGTATCAGTACCCATTTGGTTTTTCCGGGTTCTCCTTCAACAGGTAGTTCCAGCAGATCCGGACATTCCCATACGCCACCGTGATTGCCATATCCTTCGCCAAATGAACTTTCATACTCCCAGTCGAGCAGGTTTTTTGAGGAAAAAAGTTGTACTTCCTGCCCGGCGGCGATTACCATAATCCATTTTTCTGTAGGTTCGTGGTAAAAAACATTCGGATCACGGAAGTCCGGAATGTCTGCACTGACTACCGGATTCTTCTCATATTTGTGGAAAGTACGGCCTTTGTCTGTACTATACGCGATACTTTGTGTCTGTTTTTCTCCAGCCGATGTGTAGAAGGCAATCATAGCATTGTGTCCGAAACCGGCTACATTATGTACATCGATAACAGAGTTTCCGGAGAAAACAGTACCCAATTCATCGGGCATAATTGCCATTCCCTGATGTTCCCAATGAACCAGGTCTTTACTTACTGCATGCCCCCAGTGCATATTCCCCCATTTGGAGCCATAGGGATTCCACTGGTAAAACAAGTGGTATTCGCCATCCAGATAGACCATACCATTCGGATCGTTCATCCATCCGTATTCCGGTGAATGATGATATACAGGACGGAAATATTCACGGTTGGTTTTATCAAATGAATTACTTTGTGTGATTTTATCCCACAGGATGTTTTTGCTGTGCGGATGTTTTACTTCTACTGTAATCTCTTTACTATCTGTGTTTAAGAGGTAAGGCACATAATAGTCTACTGTGCTTTGTGTTAGGCGTACATCTATGGGTATAGCACCTGTGCCGTCGTTGATAAACAGTTTGCTTTCTGCTGCTTCCTCTTCTACCGGAAGCAACAGGTATTTATCGGGATTGACTATTTGTATAGTTGTTACATCCTCACCGGTGTGTTGCATTGTCAGTCTGTTTGGTGGTTGCTGACAAGATAACAATCCTAAAACCATAGTTGTAGACAGCCATAGTTTTAATGTTGTTTTTTTTAAATTTCTTTTGTATCATGGAATTAAATTATTTACTCTGTATGTCTGCAAAAATAGAAGTATCTGCCTGGTTTTACTATAACAATTCGTTCACAAAGTGCCATTTTGGTTGCATTCGTGGAAAAAGGGTGTACCATTGTATTAGTATTTTTGATTTTGTACATATAATCCCGGGATATAGTTTAACTGGTTGTAGGGTACCGGCATAAATTCATTTTTACCAGCTGTAAAATAGGCATCTTTATAATATTCTCCATAGGATTGGGTAACTGTTTCACCCTTTTCTACATCATAATAGGTGTAACTCCGTGTCTGTTCTACCCGGTAATATTCGTTGATTGTTTCGGCAGCGATGCCCCAACGCCGCAGATCAAAGAACCGGCTACTTTCCATCGCCATTTCCAGCCGGCGTTCCCATCGTAAAGCCTGTTGTGCGTGGGCTTTATCTCTAAACTCAGTATATTTATTGATCTCGCAAAAATCTTCTGCATATGAGATATATTTATTTACAGAGGAAGCAGCGCGTTCGCGTATATCATTAATTATAGGAAGAGCCTGGTTTATCTGATCCATCTCAATAAAAGCTTCCGCACGCATCAGCATTACATCCGTATAACGAATTACATAATCATTCTGGTCGCAGGCAAACCAGTCTCCATGATAAGTAAAATAACTACTTGCAGGAGGTACGTTCTCTTTTAAAGATGAGTAATAGCCGTATGTGTTGGGAGTCCGGGTATTTTCGTAAGTAAAAATAGAGTTGTTATCGTACTTATACGGAAAACCGTTGATCGCTACTGTATGGAACAGGCGGGGATCGCATTTTTGAGTTGTACTGCCGGATGGCTCAGGATACCACATTTCGTTGTTAAATGTATCAAACATCGGTAATCCATTTTCAGTTTTGAAAGCATTCACCAGATTCTGGGAAGGTTTATGGAAATCCCAGCCACAGGGAAAAAGTCCCCAGGGTGCATTTAACACGTTGCTCCAGTTGGTCCGTCCGTACTTTGTATTATCATTGATTGAATGTTGAACTGCAAAGATTGATTCGGAACCATTCCTGAGATTGGGCATAAATATATCCCCAAAGTCGTTTGCATACCCATATCTGGTGGCATAGGTTACAATAAAACCGGTATAATCCAGTACCTTTTGCATATGATCTTTGTTGATTGTTCCGGTATATTGATACTCGCTGTTTTTAGGGTATGCCAATTCCAGGTGGCATTTTGCCAGATAACCTGCGGCGGCTGTTTTACTTACCCTGTTCGCATCTTCGGGATAAGTATCGAGGACATTGTAGGCCGCTTCAAAATCTTCGATTATTTTACCGAAAAGTTCTTCGTACGAATATTCATCGTTTCGTATTGACTCCATGGAATTGTCTGCTGCTGCCTGTTCGTCTACCCAGGGTATCTGCCGGAAAAGCATCAGCAATTTATAATAAAAATGTGCTCTTAAGAAACGAACTTCTCCTATTCGTTTTTCTTTTGCCGGGTAGGTACTTTCATCAGCTAAGTTTAAGGCTATCATTGCTTTATTACAGCGTGATATTGCACAATAAAGCCTGTACCAGAGTTCGTCCATGGCACCTGGGGTAGAGGTCAGGGAAGACATTATCTCCAGGTGGTGGTAGTCGCCGGCGTCTCCTGTACTACCGCCTCCTTTGTAGGCATCATCGGAAATGACATCTCCATAAGGCCACAAATTAAATGGATAGGTAAACCAATCGTCTCCCAGCATAGCATAGGCAGAAACGACCATATCCTCTGTTTGCGACATTACATAATCTTCGTCTGTTACGCCATAGGCGGGGATTTCAATAAAGTCATCACAACTTGTAAATAGTGTGAAACCTGTTATAAAAAGATATATAATTTTTTTCATTGTTTGAATCGTATTATATTTTTAAAATGATACTTGTAAACCTACTGTAACAGAGGTAGGGATAGGATAACTCCAACCGGGATTTTCAGGGTCCTGCCCGGTAAAGATTTTACTTTTAATAGTCAGTAAATTTTGTCCGCTCAGATAGATACGGGCATTTGTCATGTATACTTTTTGAAGCAGCACACGGGGAATAGTATAACCGATTTGAAGGTTTCTCAGTTTCAGGTACCGTCCGTTTTCTACAAAGTAAGTAGAAAAACGTCCTTCGTCGCTGGTATTATTCGTAGATAAAGCCGGAATAGTGGCATTTGGATTTTCAGGACTCCACGCATCCAGTAACCGGGTTCCTTTATTAGAGCCTACATCTACTACACTCCAGAAATCGGTTTGAGTTTTTTGACTATTATTTACATCAACATTGCCTATTCCCTGCCAGAACATTTGGAAATCAAATCCTTTATAACCCAGGGAAAAATTGAATCCATAGGCAAAGGCCGGTGTAGGGTTTAAAATCCATGTAATATCTTTCGAATCAATAACTCCATCGTCATTGATGTCGGTATATTTAATACCTCCAACACGGGCATTTGCCTGTCCGGAGGCAGATACCTCTTCCTGGGTTTGAAATAACCCGTCTGCCACATAGCCGACACCAGAGCCGTATGTGCGTCCGATCAGATTTTCTGTGTCTGTATGTGTATAAGATCCTACTGCTGTTTCGGGGAGGTAAGTAACCTTATTGCGGTATAAATCTAAATTACCATTTATATCGATGTGCCAGTTTTTACCGATATGGGTACGGTAACCGATTGAAAATTCAAATCCTTTATTTTCCATAGACGGGCCGTTTGCCCATGAAGCCCCTCCTTCTCCTAAGGATGCCAGATAAGCCGGTTGGATCAACATGTCTTCTATCTTTTTATGATAGATATCTACCGCACCATAAACGGATTGATTAAAAAGAGTAAAGTCAAGACCCAGATTAGCCTGTGTGGCACTTTCCCATTTGAGGTTGGGGTTGGCCGTTTGTACCGTACGGAATCCCGAAGGGAAAAGAGTTCCCGCACCTGTTCCATAGATATCATATGCCGTAGAAGTAACCCGGTCGTCTCCATAATCGGCAGTGTATAAACCAAATCTGGCGTTATTATTAATAGCCTGGTTGCCATTCATACCCCAGGAAGCACGAATTTTTAAATCATCCAACCAGGAAATACTTCTCATAAAGGGCTCATCAGAAATTCTCCATCCGGCAGTGAAGGTAGGAAAAGTTGCATATCTGTTATTCTTTCCAAACCGGGAAGAGCCGTCATAACGGACTGTAGCAGATGCCAGGTAACGGTTTTTGTAGTTATAATCTATTTTTCCAAAAAATGATATCAGCGCGTAAGCGGATTGGTTACCTGTTACATCGGAAACCCCGGTAGCTCCATCAGGCCACATATATTCAGGAGTTTTAACACTAAAATCTTTTTTGTTTCCGGCAAAATCTATACGGGTTTGTTTATACATTTCGGTACCTCCCAACACCGTAAAATTATGTGTGTCGTTTAATGAGAATTCATAATTTATGGTATTAGACCAGTTCCACTTTGTATCGTTTGCATGTGATAAGGTTACTTCCGGTGTATCATTACTTACAATATCCGAATAATATGTTTTTCTTAAATCACGTTTAAAGGCCGTATCAAAATCTAACCCGAAGTTGGAACGGAATAACATTCCTTTAATAGGTTTGATCTCCAGATAGGCGTTACCAAACAAACGCCATACTTCCAGCCGGTTATATTTGTTGTGATCAAGCTGGCGCACAGGATTCTGGCGGTCAGGCATAGAACCTACAGGACCTCCGTACTCTCCTTCTTCTGTATATACAGGTATGATAGCCGGAATTTTTAACGCATTTTCCATCACACCCGGATTGTCCACCTGGGTTGTCCGTGTTACGGTAAAGTTTTCGCCAATAGAAACATATTTGTTTAAATGATAAGAAGTATTCATACGGGCAGCGATAGAATTGAAATCTGTATTTTTCAATATACCGTCAGCTCCTTTATAACCTAAGGAAAACATCATGGTTCCTTTTTCGCTGCCACTGGAAAGAGACAAATCATAGTTTTGTAACATACCTGTACGCGAAATCTCATCAAACCAATCAGTATCAGCGGCAAGCATCGTTCTGGATGAATTAATATACCCATCATATACGCCCGGAGTGATTGTATAATCACCCAAACTATTTCCTGATCCTGTAACGGAGTAACCGTAATTGCTGGCATAGGCGATAGGGTTTATTCCGTCATTCAATGCAGCCTGTACCAACACCTGTCCGTATTCGGCTGCGTTCAGTACTTTCATTCTGCTGCCATAAAACTGGCCTGTTAAGGAAGCATTGAAATTGATGGTCACTTTCTCTCCGGTCTTTCCTTTTTTAGTAGTAATAATAATAACCCCGTTTGCCGCGCGTGAACCGTAGATAGAAGCAGAAGCCGCATCTTTCAGAACCTGAATACTTTCTATATCATTTGTATTCAAAGAGTTCAGGCTGGATGTAGTGGGTACTCCGTCAATTACAAACAGAGGGGACGTACTTGAATTGATAGACCCGATACCACGAATCCGGATAGAACCTGTTCCTGACGGGCTACCGTCAGCAGTAACAGTCATCCCGGCCACTCGACCCTGCAACGCACGCATAGGGTCCGTATTCGGAACAGATTTGAGTTCTTCTACGGACACAACAGAAATAGAACCTGTTAAATCTGCTTTCTTTTGAGTAGAATAACCTACAACAACAACATCATCCAGTAATTGATTGTCTTCTGCCATTTCAATAACAAGGTTATCCCGTGCATGTACCTGGATAGGTGTAAATCCGATGTAAGAAATCGTTAAAAGGGCCCCGGGGGTAACAGTAAGATTAAAATTACCATTAAAATCAGTAATAGTACCATTCGTCGTACCGCTTTCAATGATAGATGCTCCGATGATAGGTTCTCCATCGGATTTCGAGAGAATTTGTCCGTTAATGGTTTGGGACTGTCCATACATAGAGACAATTCCTCCCATAAGGAAGACGAAACATAGAAATAAATTCTTCATGGCTCGTATTAGTTTTTAAAAGTTAATAAATAAAATGTTTGTGATTCCCAGTCTTATAAGTAAGTTCAGGAGCAAAAGTATAGCAGGTAAAAAGGGACGAATCGCAGATTTGTTTCAAAGAATCACAAATTTGATACACTCCTGATAATTAGGAATAAATGGAATATTTGATACACGATTTCTGTAACATTTGTTTTATTAAGGCCTGCCTTATAATTTAAAAAGACTTATTATTTTGACTATCTGAAAAAATACCTTATCATTGTCTTTAGAAAGTATGAATAGAGTCCGTAGTATGAGTTTTTCCGGTTTTAGCGAAATATATACCCGGTATTACAAAAGTTCTTTTCTGTTTGTAAAATCATATGTGAGGGATGATATGGCTTCGGAAGATATCGTTTCTGAATCCCTTATTCATTTATGGAAAACCCTTAAAACCGAAGAAGTAGAATACCCGCATGCCCTTCTTATCCGCATCCTGAAGAATGCCTCCCTTAATTACCTCAAACATCAGGATGTCAGGAAAAATGCAATGGAATCTCTCACCTCTAAAATAGAACGCGACCTGCATTACCGGATCCGTACGTTAGAAGCATGCGACCCGGAAGAGATATTCTCTAACGAAATTGCAGAAATTGTGGAGAAAACCCTGAATACGTTACCCGAACAGACCCGGCGTATATTCGAGATGAGCCGCTATGAATATCTCTCGGTCAATGAAATAAGCAAACAGTTACATGTAAGCCCCAAAACCGTTGAATATCATATTACCAAATCACTCAAAAGCCTGCGCAAGGCCTTACAGGAATACCTTCCGGCATTTTATTTACTATTCATTTAAAAAATATCATTTTTGGTTTAGGGGTTTTTAAAGTTGTGTTGTCTTTTACTATAGAAGGCTAACCCGATAGTGAAGATACCATGAAAAAAAATCTTTTACAAAAATATATAGAAGGAAACGTTACCCCGGAAGAAATAGAAACAGTGGTAGACTGGCTGGATCAAGATGAGAGCCATATTCACGAATACATGGCTTTACATAAATTATATGACATATCCATTTTGAACGGAACCGTCAGAAATAGCAAACAACGGAAAGTTTCCAAACGGTTCTCTTTACATAAGATCCTATACGAAGCAACAAAAATTGCAGCCGTTGTTTTATTGGTGTTGGGTATTAAATATGTACTGAATCCGCTTCCCGGTTCTGTAATGCACAGCGATAAAACCGCATACCAGACGTTGTTTGTACCTGCCGGGCAACGGGCTGAACTCACCCTTCCGGATAACACAGTTGTGTGGTTAAATGCAAAAACAACGATTGTCTATCCGACCCATTTTGAGACGGGTAACCGCATGATTGAACTCGATGGAGAAGCCTACTTCAATGTTACAAGTAATAAAGAACAACCCTTTATTGTGAAAACCAGGGATATGAATATCCGTGTGTTAGGTACCGAATTTAATGTGTTGGCTTATGCTTCTTCTCCATTTACCGAAGTTTCCCTCCTTGAAGGTAGTGTAGAACTTCGTTCCTCTGTTTTTCAATCCGATTATATCATGAACGAAAAAGAGAAAATCCGGATGGTAGATCGTAAACTATTCAGCTCCCGGATTGACGATTACGATTACTTTAAATGGAAAGAGGGATTGATCTGCTTTAACAACGAAACAGTGGAATCCATGATCCGAAAACTTGAACTATACTACGATGTACAGATAGAGATAAAGAATCCATCCTTATTAAAGTACAGATATACCGGAAAATTCCGGACAAAAGATGGAATTGAACAGATCCTAAAGGTGTTACAATTAGAGCACCGGTTCACTTATGTAAAAAATAACGACTTAAATCTGATAACCATAAAATAAGACTGCCTATGTAAACACACCTAAAAAACAAACCGGATTATGCCCCCACATAATCCGGCGGGAAGTCAGTAAACTGACCTCATTTTTATTCACTAAGTACTAACTTAAGAACAATACAAACTTATGAAAAAAAATCTTAGAGTTATGAAATTAACCTTAGTTTTCTCATTACTATGTGTCTTTTGTGGTTTTGCCGCAAATGTAAATTCACAGACTGCACGGGTTAATATACAGGTAAAGAATGTACAGATAAAAGACGTGCTTATTCAGATTGAAGAACAGACCGACTACTTATTTGTATATAATCACGAGAATGTTGACCTATCAAACAAAGTATCTTTACAGGTATCCAATACTCCTGTGTATGATGTATTGGGTACCCTGTTTGGAGAAACCGATCTCACGTATGCCATGGAAGGAAGTAATATTCTGTTGATGAAATCAGATAGAACCTCTAACCTCCAACAGGCTGTTGTAAAAATATCAGGAATAGTAACAGACGAACACCGGGAAACAATAATCGGTGCTAACATTGTGGAAAAAGGAACCACTAACGGAACAATTACAGATATAGACGGAAACTTTACACTGGATGTATCCGCAGGCGCAATCTTAGTTGTAACTTACGTAGGGTATACACCTCTGGAAATACCGGTAGGCAACCGTACACGGTTTGACATCATACTGGCTGAAGATTCGGAAACACTGGAAAGTAGTCGTAGTAGGATACGGTACACAGAAAAAAGTAACTCTGACAGGAGCGATCTCCTCCGTGAAAAGTTCGGATATAGTGGCTTCTAAAAACGAGAATATCCAAAACATGCTTACCGGTAAAGTACCCGGATTACGGATTGTACAGAACACAAGCGAACCAGGCGACTTTAATACAAGCATGGATATCCGGGGATTGGGTACTCCTCTGGTAATTATCGACGGAATTCCACGGGATAATATGGCACGGATCGATCCGAATGATGTAGAGAGTGTTACGGTTCTGAAAGATGCTTCCGCGGCGGTATATGGTGTACGGGCAGCAAATGGCGTAGTATTGATCACGACTAAAAAAGGAACCAGCGAAAAGACAGAATTAAGTTACACCGGAAGTTTCTCCATGCAAATGCCGTCAGGCATGCCCAAATCGACAGATGCCATAGACTTCATGACATTGATGAACGAAAATAGCATGCACAATTCCTATGGGGGAAAGCTTACCTATACTGATGAAGATTTTGCCCCCTATCTGAATGGTACGCTGAAAAGTACAGACTGGTATTCGGCCGTGATCCGGGATATTTCGCCCCAAACACAACACAACATCAGCGCAAAAGGCGGAAACCAAAGTACACAATATTATATCAGTATCGGATATGCCTATCAGGAAGGAATCTTTAAAACAGGCGACCTCAATTACGAACGATACAATGTACGGTCTAACGTAAGCAGTAAACTAACCAAACACCTGACTGTCGATTTCAATCTTTCAGGTATTATGGATACAAAAAACAACTCCTATCAGGGAGTAGGGGGAGCATTTGGTATTTATAAATCGGTATGGCGGCAAATCCCGTTGCAACCTATTTATGCCAACGATAACCCGAATTACATTTATGATACCCGTCTGGAAAGTGCCAACGCAGGAAACCCGGTAGCCATGATAGATGCCGATATTAACGGTTATACAAAATACAAGCAAAAATGGTTCCAGTCATCCGCAAGTATTACGTACGATGTACCATTTGTAGAAGGATTACTGGTCAAAGCTTTGTACAGTTTCGACTATAATGCGGCGGATAATAAATTATTCAAAAAGCAGTATAATCAATACACTTATGATGCTGCAACAGAAACCTACACTGCCTTTGTAAAACAATCGCCCAGCGATATCCGGCGTGAATATTACACCCGCGATATATCACTCTACCAGGTATCACTCGATTATCAAAAAACATTGGGCGGTGCACACGACCTCGCAGCTCTCATCCTGTTTGAACAGTCTGTCCGCAACGGGGATAATTTCTTTGCCTTCCGGGAACTATCCATTCCCGTAGACCAGTTAATGGCCGGTAATAGTTATAACCAGATCGGAAGCATGTCTGCCAATGACAATGATATTTATAAAGATGCCAACAAGGGATTGGTAGGACGTATCAACTATGGGTACATGTCTAAATACCTGGCCGAATTCAGCTTCCGATACGACGGATCTTCCAAATTCCCTGCCGGATCAAGATGGGCGCTGTTCCCTGCTGTTTCGTTAGGTTGGCGTATATCGGAAGAAGCATTCTGGAAAAACTCCAAACTCGCCTTTATCGACAATTTCAAACTACGCGGGTCTTATGGTAAAATGGGGGATGACGCGTCCGCCCGTTATCAATTCCTGACAGGTTACAACTACCCGGCTAGTGGGCAGTATAACCAATTACCCGGCGGATATTTGTTCGGCGGCAATTTTATAAACAGCGTAGCCAGTACCGGAATTCCTAACATGAATATCACCTGGTATACAGCTAAAACATTAAATGTAGGATTCGATATGACTGCATGGCACGGATTACTGGGAGTTACTATGGAATATTTCCAACGTAACAGAAGCGGCCTGCTTGCTACCCGGGCACAAAGCCTGCCTGATATTGTGGGAGCCGAACTTCCGCAGGAAAACCTGAACAGCGACTTAACACGCGGTTTTGAAATAGAGTTGAGCCACAACAACAGGATCAACGATATTACATACTATGTACGGGGAAATGTAGCCTTTACCCGCACCATGAATAAATACCAGGAAACCGCCCGGAAAGGAAATTCATATGAAAATTACCGCGAGAATACAAACAACCGGTGGAATAATATCTGGTGGGGATACGGTACTAACGGCCGCTACTACTCATATAACGATATTATAAACAGTCCGTTGTTTGTATCCCGCAATGCGTTGCCGGGCGACTATGTGTACGAAGACTGGAATGGCGATGGTATCATTTCCGATCAGGATATCCACCCTATCACATGGTCGCAGGGAAATATGCCGATGATCAATTTCGGACTCAATATCGGAGCGGCTTATAAAGGTTTCGACCTGAATGCCCTTTTCCAGGGTTCCGGTATGCGGTACCTTTCATATGTAGAAATTCTGGCGCAACCGGTGTGGAGCAATTCCAATACACTGACACAGTTCATGGATCGCTGGCATCCGGTAGATCCTACGGCAGACCCATATGATCCGAATACCCAATGGGTGGAAGGAAAATATGCCTATACAGGTACTAACCCATATGCGAACTCTAAGTTCAATATGAATAATGCAACGTATCTGCGGCTCAAATCCATTGAACTGGGATATACTTTACCAACATCGCTTACAACAAAAGTGGGAATAAAGAGTGCACGCATCTATGTGAACGGATATAATATCCTGACATTCTCTGAGATGAAATATGTAGACCCCGAGCACACCGCTGATGATTACGGGTATCTGTATCCGCTCAATAAAACGGTTTCTTTCGGTGTAAATGTTAGCTTTTAAATCCTTAAAACTTCAAGATCATGAAATACAAAAGAATCAAAGAATACATTTTGATAGGTGCTACCCTATTTGCTTCCGGCCTGAACTTTCAGTCCTGTCAGGATCTGGATATTCCCCCTATGAATATCATACAGGACGAAGAGGTTTTTGGTACCGAAGAGGGCATTATGAGTTACATGGCACGTTTGTATAGCCAAATGCTTATCGAAGATTTCAGATATTCACCCGATCAGGGCTTCAACCATTTCTGGCTACGGATGCCGCTCAGTACTATTTCAGGAGAATCCCTCAGTTTAACCGCCGGTCAGGCTATAATGGAAGTCGGTTGCTGGACGGAAGCCTACAAACTGATCCGCGATGTAAATTACTTCATGGAAACACTTCCGGAATATACCTCTCTGTACGAAGATATCTATATAGAAAACCTGATGGGCGAAGCCCGGTTTATCCGTGCCTGGACCTATTACCAATTAGCAAAAAGATACGGCGGGGTGCCTATCGTAGATAAAGTAATCAACTATCCGCAGGTTTCTATCGAAGACTCACAACTGCCCCGTAACTCCGAAGAAGAAACATGGGATTTTATCTCTGAAGATCTGGACTATGCGATCAGATACATGGGCGAAACAAGTGTTTCGGGACGGGGTAACAGATATGTTGCAGCCGGACTGAAATCAAGAGCGATGTTATATGCCGGTTCGATTGCGAAATATAACTCCACCATACTGTTTGACGATAAAACACGGGCCCGTCTTTGTGGTATTTCCGCAGACAAGGCTACCGATTATTTCACACAAAGTGTAGAAGCTGCCAAGCTACTCGAATCGAAATACAGCCTCTACATGTCGGGATGGAAAGCAGACGATAAAGAGAGCCAGTACGAGAATTATGTAAATCTCTATTTCGACGAGAGCAGTCCGGAAAACATTCTGGTGAAAACCTATAAATATCCCGAATCGGCACACGGCTATGATGCCTATTGCGTACCACGACAGTTTGTAGGGCCGAGTGGCTACTCCTGCCGTAACTGCCCCACAGTAGAGTTTGTAGAAATGTTTGACGGTATCGAAAAAGATGAGAACGGACAACTCAAAACACTGGATGAAAACGGTAATTATATTCTTTTCAACTCAACAATGGAATATTTCGAAAATGCCGAACCCCGGTTACGGGGGGCGGTTATTCTTCCCGGCGATTACTTCGGAGGCGAAAGTATTGAAGTCCGGCGGGGAATATATATCGGTAGTGTAGAGGGTGGTATTCCTTCGCTGTTACCTCCCGGCTGGACTTCTGTGTATCCGTCTGAAAACATAGTCTCTACCCCTACGCCCAGTTCCGAACAGATTCCATATCAGTTGCCGGATGGTTCCTATATGAATCCCTGTGGATTAAGTGGTAATTTCAATGCCGGAAGTGACCCGAATGCCGGATTCTTTGCCCGTAAATATCTGGTACAGACCTATCCGCTCGAAAACCATTCCGACCAGACATGGATAGAAATGCGTTATGCCGAAATTCTGTTAAACCGGGCTGAAGCAGCTTACGAACTGCATTTAGCAGGCGAAACAGGAAGCAATTACCTGCAGGATGCTTTTGAGTGTATCAATTTGATCAGAAACCGGGCCGGAGCAGACATGTTAAATACGCCTGCCGACCTGACTTCTATCGAGGTGATTCAAAGGGAAAGACGCAAAGAACTGGCTTTCGAAAATAAAACGTATTGGGACCTGAAACGCTGGCGGATCATTGACCGCGAACAACGGTCTACCACATACCGGATATTAAATCCCTTCTATGCTGCGCATGCCGGAAAATATTTTCTGGATGTAAGGACAGACGAAAGGAATGTACGGTACACATTCGATACCAGATGGTATTACCAACAAATACCAGTCGAAGAAATTCAGAAGAATTCAAACATCGTACAGAACCCAGGTTATTAACTAATAAAAATATATACAAATGAAAAAGCTAATATACCCCATCCTGTTTTCTCTTACGTTGCTTCTCACTTATTCGTGCGAAATAGACAACTACGACGAACCAGAGGAAACATTAACAGGAGAGATCATAGACAAAGTAACACGGCAAACGGTCCAGACGGAAGATGGTACCGGTGGTATCCGGTTCAGACTGCTTGAATATAGCTGGAGCGACAACCCCACCCCTTATTATATTTATGGTAAACAGGACGGCACCTACAACAACACCAAAATATTCAGGGGCACCTACAACATTGTACCCGAAGGGCCTTTTGTACCCCTTATTCAGTATGATGCAAACGGAAACCAGATTGTGGACGAAAGCCGCACACTGGATGTAAAAGGCACTACGGTATTGAATTTCGAGGTTGAACCATTTCTTCGTATCGAGTGGGTGGGCGAACCTATATGGAACGGCGACGGTACCATTACCGTAAACGTGAAAATAACACGTGGTACGGATCATGCCGCTTACCAACAAGACATAATGGATATATTCCTGTTTGTGAATTCTAACCCCTATACAGGAAATAATAATTACGATACCCGCTACTCAACTGAAATGGCTTTCCAGGGAGACGAAGCAAACGCAATCCTGGGGCAAACACTGACCATCACAACCAGCGGCGAACTACCCGGCAAGCGAACCCATTTCCTGAGAGTCGGTGCCCGCATCAACTACACTGTAGCCGGAATCATCCGGTATAATTACAATGAAGTAAAATCAGTAGATATTCCATAGTAATCATTCTTACGTTCGGCGTAGCGTTTCGCTACGCCGAACGTAAGGGAAATAAAACAAAAATAATATGGCAAAAAATACAGTACAACAAATTATCAACCAGATCAGGAAACAATTGGGTAAAACCTGGGTCAATTCACCGGTGGATGTATTGAATACGGGTAATAGCAATACAATTGTTACAGGCATTACAACCTCTTTCTCTCCAACCATTGATGTGCTTAAAAGATCAATTGAAGCAGAAAACAACCTGATCATTACACAACAACCCGCTTTTTATATAGACAGCCAGGCTCCGGAAAGAGACCCGGTAGAGGAAATATTCAAAGAGAATCCCACTTACTTATATAAAAAGAGTCTGATAGAAGAAAACAAACTCGTGATCTGGCGTTTCTATGATAACTGGAATAACCGGAAAGAAGACGGTCAGTTACTGGGAATAGCCAAAGCTCTCAACTGGGAGAAATATCATCTTGAAAACAAATCCTTCTTACTCCCGGAAAGTACATTAGGCGAAACAGTTCTATCTATCAGTAAACAATTGAATATACAGGGCATCCGTGCCGTAGGCGATCCATCGGTTAAAATAAAAAAAGCAGTTATATCACACGGTATGTTCCGGTTCACTGAACTACAGGAAATACTAAAAGATCCCGACGTAACCCTGTTGGTCATAGCTGAAGCAATTGAATGGGAAAGCCCCGAATATTTCAGAGACCTATTGACATGGAAAGGCCATAATAAAGGAATGATTCTGTTAGGTCGTCAGGCCATGGAAGACCCCGGTTACGGAGAAGTAGCCCGGTGGTTACAAACCTTTATCAAAGATATACCTATTGAATGGATACCTGCGGAGGAACCCTTCTGGGTACCCCGGTAATAACAATGAATAGAAGTATAATCTTTATAATTAAACAAACATGAAAAACAACGATATATCCAGAAGAAACTTTCTCAAATTATCGGGAGCAGGCCTTGTCGGAACATTGGGAACAGGTCTCTTACTACCGGGTCAGTTTACCCATGCAGCAGGCACAGCAAAACAGAATGGTTCAATTACTGCCGGCGAAGTAGTGGAACGGATCAAACAGAATGTAAACATCCCCTGGCGAACAGAAACAGTAGACAACCTCAAGGGCAATGGTAATCCAAACACTGTTGTAATGGGTATTACAACTACTTTTATGGGTACACTTGATATACTACAAAAGTCGCTGAAAGCCGGGAACAACATGATTATCTCCCACGAACCTATATTCTGGAATCATACGGATATAGATGAAGGATTAACCGGCGACCCCGTCTACCTGCATAAACTGGACTTTATGACCCGGAACGGACTGATCGTGTTTCGCTTCCATGATCATCTACACGGACGTAAACCGGTAGATAGCATTGCGGAAGGATGGAACGAAGTAATGGGATGGGAAAATTACCGGTACAACAAAGAAAAACGTATGTATACCCTGCCCGAGCCTGTTACGTTAGCATCTTATGCACAGGAAGTTAAAAAACGACTCCGCAGTGATAGTGTGCGGGTAGTTGGCGATCCGCAGTTGATCATCCGGACTGTAGGTATGGGTTCCAACAAAGTACCTGTCCGTGACGGCCGCTTACCGGCTGCCGACCTGATCTTTCATTACGAGCCCGACAGGGAAAACTCTGTAACCGAATACGAACGTGATATTGTACTATCAGGCCAACAAAAAGCCTTTATATCTGTTTCGCATAACCGGCGGGAAGAAGACGGCATGGGTAATTGTGCCCGTTGGCTGCGTACCATTTTACCGGAAATACCTATTCAGTTTATATCATCGGAAGAACCTTTTTGGAGAACAGTAAAAAAGTAATACCATGAGCACAAATCATATAAATCGGCGCCGTTTCCTTCAAAGCTCTTCTTTGCTGGCGTTGTCATGTCTGGCATTCCCGGCATGTACCGGAACGGATAAAATACAGTATGTAACGGCCGAAACTTGTTTCGGTAAGATCAGAGGAACAGAGAATAGAGGCATCAAAATATTCCGGGGAGTTCCTTACGGAGCCAATACATCCGGGGTGAACCGCTTTATGCCGCCTGTTGATCCTCCTGAATGGAAAGGTATCAGAGACGCTATCGACTACGGATACCGTTGTCCGCAAACTGATCCTTCACACCGGCCACAACCGCCAGGTGGAGAAACATCCGGCCCTTCCATCTTCCGGGCACTCGAAGTGCCTGGAGATAAACCGGATAAGGAAGATGAGGAGTGTCTGGTTTTAAACATCTGGACACCCGGAATAAACGATGGTGGAAAACGCCCCGTACTTTTTTGGTTACATGGTGGTGCATTTGTATCCGGTTCCGGTTCTACCCGTGGGTGGGATGGTACCAACCTGTGCCTGCGCGGTGATGTTGTAGTCATCACCATCAACCACCGGTTACACGCTTTAGGCTTTGCCAACTTCAGCGGATTCAGTCCGGACTTTACCACATCCGGCACAGTAGGTATGCTGGATATTCAGCATGCACTCCGATGGGTACAGCGCAATATAGAGCAGTTCGGTGGGGATCCTAACAGAGTTACTATATTCGGCCAGTCAGGCGGAGGACGTAAATGTGAAACATTACTAGCTATGCCTTCCTGTAAAGGGCTATTTCACCGGGCTGCTATCGAAAGCGGTGTAGCTATTAAAATATCAGAGGCTGCCGATTCGCAGGAACTGGCAGACCGGATGCTTCACAAATTAGGCCTCCCTTCAACAGATGTGCACAAAATCCGTACATTGCCCATACAACAGATCATGGCTGCAGCTTTCGGTATCTACCGGGATGCCCGGAAAGAAAATATCAGGCTGGCGGACTTTGCACCTACTGTAGATGGAACCATCATCACTCAACATCCTTTTCATCCGGAAGCCTCAGCAGCAATGCCCGACATTCCAATCATTATAGGTTCAACCCGGACAGAATACACCGGCCTCACAACCAATGAAGCACTCTGGCACCTGAATGAAGAAGGATTACAAACAGAAACAAACAAATTGATAGGCGATTCTGCAAGGGAAATAATTGAACTATACCGGAAACACAATCCGGCGGCATCTCCTTCCGAACTATTTTTTCTTATAGGCAGTGACCGGCTTTATGGTGCATCCACGATGAAAATAGCAGAACGGAGGGCTCAACTACAGAAAGGCCCGGTTTATCTCTATTATTTCGCATGGCAAACTCCCGTACAAAACGGAATGTTGATGTCGCCCCATAACCTGGTATGGCCCTTTATTTTCGATAATACGGAACTATGCGCAAACCTGACAGGCAACACTCCCGAAGCCCGGGAACTGGCCGATAAGATAAGCGATGCCTGGATAGCCTTTGCCCGCACCGGCGATCCGAACACATCCAAACTCCCTTACTGGCCCCCATACAACGCAGAATTACGTAGTACAATGATATTCAACAATACCAGCGAAGTAATAAACGACCCCTTGCAAGAACAGCGCATAGCTATGTTCCATTTATTGGATTTGGTATAATTATACCCGGCCGAGGTATTCGTCTACTGTGTAGTTGAGGAACTGGTGGAAAGGTACTTGCTTTTTGAAAATAGCAATGACTTCATCCATCCAGTTTTCATTTTCGAAGAAGCTGTCTTCGATAGGGCAGGAAATGCAAAGGTCTTTGTATAACAGGTATTCTCCGTTAGGAGTGTCTGCAGGATAACCTGCCGGCATACGTTTTAGTTTTTCGCCATCCAGTCCGGGGTAACTTGCTTTGAAAGCGGGATCTTCCATGATGGCAGAAAACTCGTCCATCTGGTCGTAGATATCTTTACGGAGTAACTTTAATAGTTTGGGTTCCGGACGCCACAGACCTCCTGACAATAGACTGTTGCCGGGTTCGATATGAAAGTAATAACCGCTTCGCAGGCTGTTTTTACCTCCCATGGCCATATAGGCTCCCATGTGATTTTTGTAGGGTAGTTTGTTTGGCGAAAAGCGGATATCACGATAAATTCTGTAAATACAATCTTTTGCCTCTAATCCTGCAATTTCAGGATCGAATAGGGCGATACGGTTGATTAACTCCTGTACGGTATTAATAAATTCGCTTCGTAAAGCATCATACCGTTTTTTATTGTCATGAAACCAGGAACGGTTGTTATTTTCCTGAAGTTCGTTCAGGAATTGTAATAGTTGTACGCTCATTGTAAATAATCTGATTAAAGTAACTGAAATCCAGCTATACAAAGGTAGGAAAAATATCAGAAATAATAACCCAGATTGAGGTAGAAGAGCACGCTTTTGCTGTGATTGGAAATACTAAGGCTGGTAGATAAAGGGCCGCCCAGACTGTTATAAGCATATCCAATTCCGGCACCCCAGATGTGGTTGCCATTGAGTAAATTAAATACGTCGTCATCGTGGGCGGCATAATTGCCTGTTAACCAGATATAGTGACGGCCTCCCATTCGTTGACGCAGTTCTACCCGTGCCACTGCTACTGAATTGGAGAATATCTCCATATGGTTGATGCCTGTAAACGGTAACTGTTGCGGCATGTACCGTCCGGCCACTTCGCCCCATATTACATTCAGGTAGGGATAGGCCAGATTACCCCCAATCAGCACCCTGCTATATACCGAAGGCAGGAGTGTGAGCCTTGACTTCAGGCGGATAGCCGTGTTGAAGGCAACCGATACGGACGAGAAAGGAGCTATGTTATTATAATTCACAAAATTGTCTGTATACATAGAGTAGTGAGCCTGTAAAGAGACTCCCCGGTCCGGAAAGTAACGGCGGTTCATTGTTTCAAGGTGGGCCGAAGCAAAATAACTGATAAATCCTTCGGGTTGTACTTCTATCTCACGCGAATCTCCCCGGTAGAGGAAAGAGTTGTAATTGAAATATTCGTACCGGAGTCCTGCCCGTACCTTGAAATTTAACCAGCTCATATCAGAAAAAGCTAATTCTGCAAAATGGTGTTGATAGCTTGTATTAAATGTTTTTTTCCCTTTTTCATAAATATCCAGGTCCCTGTATGTAAACATATAGGATACATTGATGTTGCGTAACGGGTTGCGTTCGTAAGCATATTCGATCCGTCCGTATGAGTTTTTACCGATCCGTCCGGTCAGGGATAATTTTGTCCGTGCTTTTACCCGGTAGTCGAGTGTTGTATTTAATAATACGGCGATATTCTCCTCGGTATCATACCGGAGTCCCAGATTAAAAGAGGTAGAAGATTTATCTTCAAACATGAAATGCAGATCATAGGGATCTTTACCTGTCATTTTATAGCTTACATGTGCATAGGCATTGGTACCCATCAGGATAGAGATTGCGTTTTCAAGATTCCCTAATGTTATATAAGAATTCTCTTTCAATCCGGTAAGCCTTAGTAGCCATTTTTCGTCGTTTGGAGCTATTCCTTCAAAGCGGATGTTGCGGATCAGGAATGTATCGTTTGGTTTGATGGGTTTGGGGAAGTCTGGGTTTATCTCCGGTTTGCGCGCTAAACTCTCTTTTAATTGGATGATTTCTTCCCATTTCCGGCGGGCTTCCTGCTCGCCCCGTTGTATCATGGTGTCGATTGCTGACGGGCTAAAACTGGCGGAGTTATAGGGGTGCATGTCCGGCCGGAATAACAGATCTGTATCTTCGCGGTTGGCAGCATATTTTTCATGTCCGTACAAGGCAACGATCTGTCCTAACATATCGCCCGGTGTATGTAATTGATTGGCTACCAGCAAATCGCTGGTACCCAAATCTACTCCTATAATAATATCGGCACCCATACTACGGGCTACATTGACCGGGAAATTATTGGGTATTCCACCATCTACCAGAATGATGCTATCCATCCGGACCGGTGTGAAGACTGCCGGGATTGCCATACTGGCACGCATAGCTAGGGGGAGGCTACCGTCGCGGAAAACATGGTCTTTCCCATCAATAATATTAAAAGCCACGCAGGCAAAAGGATACCGGAAAGCATCGAAATTTACGGAATCGTGGTAACCGATGGTAAGGTGTGTAAAAAGTCCCTGGATACTCTGTCCTTTAATGACCCCACCGGATGATTTCTGTGGCCTGTTTTTCCAAAAGGGAGGGATATTATATAGCGTTCCGAATTTTCTTTTTCCGGGAAGGTCAGGTTATTACGTGTTATCCGGTCGCTAAGTAACATAGTCCAGTCCTGTACCCGTACCATGCTGTCAATTTCGGAAGCTGTATATCCGATACTGTACAGTCCTCCCACAATGGCTCCCATACTGGTTCCTACTACGTAGTCAATAGGTATACCTGCTTCTTCCAGTACTTTTAATACGCCAATATGTGCAACACCTTTGGCACCTCCGCCACCCAGTACTACCGCTACTTTCTTTTTCCCGGCAACCAGTGGAAGTATGTTTATCAGCAGAATCAACAGGAAGCAGAGTTGTTTTCTCATGGACAAGGGTATTTCCTGCAAATGTAAAAGGTTTGGATCATTTCTCCAAACCTTTTCCGGATAGCTGCCTGTTTATTATTGTACATCGGGAATCCGGTCCAGTAACTCTTTTATTTCTTCTACTGTTACCTTGCTTGTTTTTCCGTCCGGCGATAGTGCTGTATATTCACGTGCACTATTGAAGAACATTTCTTCGTAGAATTGTTTGAGCAACGAGCGGTAGAATCTAAGGTTGCCGGGATCTTCATTTGCTTTCAGGGATTCTTTTACATACAATATAATAAGGAAGAGGCCCCGTTGTTTATCATTTTCCGAAGAATAATCTTTTATTTTTGCAGGTGTGTACCTCATTAAAACTTTATGCAGGAAGTCCAGTCTCTCTTTGTTCTCGTTCCATAACTTGTAAAACATCCGGGAAGAGACTTCGTAATTCCCGTCCCTGTGATGGGTTTCGGCCCGGAATTGTTCAAGTTTTAATACCAGTCCTTTCGATGGTTTCATATTCTCTTCGGCTTCATTAAAGAGTTGGAAGGCCCGTTTCCGGTCGTAGGTTTTACCCAGCGAGGCACCCAGTAACAGACATACATCGACCGATGTACTATCTACTTCGTAGGCTGCTTCAAGGGGTTCGATGGCGTTCATCGGGTAGCCTCCGTAGTAACGCGAAGCTCCTCCATATAGTAAAGTGATGAGGGTTGAATCGCCTTCTTCCATAAGGCGTGTATATAAAGTATCCGCTTCATTATAGTTTTTGTTCATATACAAACCCATGGCTTTGCTTCTTAACAGGTTTTTATTATCCGGATTGTAGATAAGTGCGCTATCGCAAATTTCAAGTGCTTCCGGGATATAGTTTCCACCCATACGCAGAAAGGTATTTACCAATGTATGGGCTATTCCTGCATTTTCTTTATTGTTCAGATAGGCGTAGTAGTAATAAGTGGACCCAGTGTTATAATCTTCCAAACGTATATAACAATCTCCCAGATTTTTCAGAATCGTGGAGTTCTCCGGATCATCTGCTTCTAACTCTTCGTATTTGTCGATTGACTTTTCGTAATCTCCCATCTGGAAATAAAGCCGGGCTAATTGGTAGGTCGCATAGAAATTGGTGCTGTCGTTCTCTACTACCCGGATGAAATATTTTTCGGCCTCTCCGGCTCTACCCAAATTCACGGCGGTACGGCCCAATGTGTTGATGAGGTCAATGTTTAGTGAATCTTTTTCCAGACACTGTTGGTATATTCCATACGCCTCGCGGTATTTTAATAATCCTTCGTACGCCTGCCCTATAAGATATAATGTTTCTGCATCAACACTACCGGTGGCTAATAGAGGTCCGGTTTCAGAAACAATTTCCCGGAACTGTTTTTTATTCAGTTTTTCCTGCAGGTCAGTCCGGTTCCCCTGTGCAAATAAACAAGGCATTTCCAGGATGGAACAAAGAAAAAATAAGCTGAGAGTTCTCATATATGTATATTTTAATCGTTTCAAATAAGTCAAAAAGATAGCCCGTCCGCTTTGTAACCGGACTCTTTATGATTGATATGTTGAATGTGTATTTAAGCTAACCTAAAAACAATGGGGAGTGTATATTTTACTGCTACATTATATCCCCTTTGTCTGCCGGGTGTCCATTCCGGCATACTCATTACGATTCGTAGTGCTTCCATATTTAGTGAAGGATCTATTCCGCGCACTACCTCGGGGTTGCTTACAGTTCCATCTTTATTTACTACAAACGTAACTACAACTCTTCCCTGTAGTCCGTTTTCTTGCGCAATCTCCGGATAACGGACATTCCGGTTGATATATCTTAGCAGTTCCTGATCACCGCCGGGAAAAGAGGGCATTTCCTCTACTACAGTGAATACAGCATCATAATCCGCTTCTTCAGTCTGTTCTTCTACCGTTTCTGTACTTATTTCCGTAGATATAGGCGCTTGCTGTGCGTTTATCATTTCAGTTTCTGCCGGTAATTGTATTGCCTCTTCAACCGGAGATGGTACGGGGGCCGGGGCGTGATGTGCTGTTATTATAAGTTCATCTGTCTCTTGTTCTACAAGATAATTTTCTTTCGTAACAGCCTGATTCCGGCTTAAAAGATTCTGCATACTTTCTGCCAGTTGTATGGTTACCCGGGCCACTGCTTCTATATTACTGATTAACATCAAAACGGCTGTCAATGGAATAAACAGCAAATATTTGGTACGGCTTAAACTATGCGAACGCTCTTTGTTCATCATCCGTATCCTGTTTTTCAGGTGCAGTACATTGAAGTTATTATAAAGGGCTGATGCTGATTGTTGATGAGCCAGACCCAACAAGTGGTATTGATAGTTTCTGCTGTCGTATCCCAATTTCAACACATTGTTATCAGCCAGGTATTCCAGGTTGTGGCGGACTTCGCGTTTCAGAAGCCATACGAACGGATTGATCCAGCAAATAATACAAATCAGTTCGCTGATCATTACATCTATTGAATGCCACTGCCGGGCATGTGTCAGCTCGTGAGTCAGAATTTCGTCCTGCTCGTCAGGGGAGTGGGTTTCCGGATGCAGGAATATCCACTGGAAAAAAGAGAAAGGTCCGGCCGGTTCTTTTAGGTGGTATACTTTGATACCGTTTATATAAGAGACCCGGCTGGATGTTTTGATCCATACAATACTTCCCAATTGTATGAAGAAACGTATGAACAACATTACGATACCTGCACCATACACACTTATGGCTATTAGGCTAAAGATGCCTGTCCATGAAGTGGAGGCGGTCGCTTCGGACTGTACGGTTATCTCCGGAAGGATGGCGGAATACATCTGTATTACTTCGGCAATGGGTTCCTGTTGTGTTACCCATTCCTGCAGGTTAAGGACCGGGTATCCCAGAGCCAGAGCAAAGAATCCTACCAATATAAAACGCCTTAAATTGAAAAAGGTGTCTTTATAAAAGAATAAACGGTAGAAGGCATAAAATATGACTAATGCCGCATTTATCTTTATAAAATAGATTAATTCCGGAGACATGATATCGGACTGTATTAAGGTTTTATTTTTTCTTTTCTATCATATCTATGATTTCTTTCAGATCGTCGGCAGATATCTTCTGATCTTTTGCAAAGAAAGAAACCATCTCTTTATAAGAGTTTTCAAAATAATTTTGCACGACCCCGCTCATAAACGTACGTTTGTATTCGCTTTCCGGTATCAACGGATAATATTCGTAGATATTGCCGTTCCTGCGTGCTTTTACATATTTTTTACGTTCCAGATTCTTAACGATCGACGCCAATGTTGTATAAGGCGGTTTAGGCTCCGGATACTTTGCCAATATGTCTTTGATATAACAGGGTTGTAGTTCCCATATCCATAACATAGCTTCTTCTTCCTGACGTGTTAATTTGTCCATCTTACTTAGTTTTATTCAATTATGCTTTTTACAAAGCTACGAAATATTCGTATATGTGCAAGCCTAACCTTATTAATTAGTGTTAATAATGTTTGTGTTTCCGCACACATCAATAGTTTATTAAAGAATTTAAATTATTTTTGCAGCTCATTAATTATCAATTTACCATGAATAAAAAAGTAGTAACCTTTGGCGAAATTATGCTCCGTTTAGCCACACCGGATTATCTTCGCTTTAATCAGAGTACCCAATTCAATGCTACATTTGGAGGAGGAGAAGCCAATGTGGCTGTTTCGCTGGCAAATTACGGTCTGCCTGCCGTGTTCGTAACCCGTTTGCCCCAAAATGATATTGCACGTTCCTGTGTAATGGATTTACGGAAATATGGAGTAGATACTTCCAACATTGTGTATGGCGGCGACCGCATGGGTATTTATTTTCTGGAAACCGGTGCTGTAGCACGCGCGAGTAAAGTGGTGTACGATCGTGCACATTCGGCTATTGCAGAGATCAAACCTGGTATGATTAACTGGGAAGAGGTATTGAAAGATGCAATCTGGTTCCATTGGACCGGTATTACTCCGGCTATTTCGCAGGGTGCAGCCGATGCCTGTCTGAAAGCGATTCAGGTAGCCAACCGTCTGGGGATAACTGTTTCGTGCGACCTGAATTACCGGAAAAACCTCTGGAAGTATGGTAAAACAGCTTCCGAAGTAATGCCGGAACTGGTAGCCGGATGCGATGTGATTCTCGGAAACGAAGAAGATGCTGAAAAAGTATTTGGTATAAAACCGGAAGGATTTGATGTAGCTCATACAGACGGTGAAGTCAACGCTGCGGAATTCGAATCAGTATGTACACAACTAATGGCTAAATTCCCGCGTGCAAAGAAAGTCATCATTACGTTACGGGGATCAATCAACGCCAACCATAACACCTGGGGTGGTGTACTGTATGCTGATGGCAGGCTTTACCAGTCACGCCGGTATGATATTACCCATATTACAGACCGTGTAGGTGGTGGCGACTCTTTTATGGGAGGCCTGATCTATGGACTGCTTACCTATACAACTGACGATCAGAAAGCCCTTGATTTTGCAGTAGCGGCTTCGTGTCTGAAACATACTATTTATGGAGATTACAACCAGGTAACTGTAGACGAAGTAGAAAAACTAATGTCGGGAGATGGCTCCGGAAGAGTATCCCGTTAAATAAGAATAAAGTAAACGTATAATATTAGTAATTGATTTATGGCAAGATTTAATAAAATGCAGGTGTTAGGTGCTATGGTAGAAACCGGAATGGTGCCTGTTTATTACAGTAACGATTTAGAAACGGCTAAAAAAGTAGTAAAAGCCTGTTATGAAGGTGGTGTAAGAGCATTCGAATTTACGAACCGTGGCGACTTTGCCCAGGAAGTTTTTGGTGAATTGATAAAATATGCGACAAAGGAATGCCCTGAGTTGGTTCTTGGGATTGGTTCGATTGTAGATGCTCCCACTGCAGCCCTTTATTTACAATTAGGTGCTAACTTTATTGTTGGCCCTCTGTTTAATCCGGACGTTGCGAAGGTTTGCAACCGTCGTTTGGTTCCTTATACTCCGGGATGTGGTTCGGTTTCCGAAATTGGTTTCGCACAGGAAGTAGGATGCGATCTTTGTAAGATTTTCCCGGCAGGAAATGTGGGAGGACCTTCTTTCGTAAGCAATATCAAAGCTCCGATGCCCTGGTCTATGATCATGGCAACAGGTGCTGTTGAACCGACCGAAGAAAATCTGGCCGCCTGGTTCAAAGCCGGTGTAACCTGTGTAGGTATGGGGTCAAAATTATTCCCTAAAGAGGCAATCGCCGAAGGCAATTGGGCCGAAATAAGCCGCCTGTGCCAGGACGCATTAGCCATCATTAAAAAATACCGTTGATATTATTTCTGGAGGTGACTAAAAAGTAACTTTCATTCATGACTTTTTGGTCACCCCGGAAAAATTAAAAATAAATCTTCCAGCTAAGGCTTATTATTAGTGGGGTTGATCTTTTCTTTTCAACGGAGTTTGTTGCTAAATTGTAGACGTATCCGGTCTGTTTGAATCCATTAGCATTCAAAATCATAAAAGCATATTCGTGAGCTACTTTCTTTTTATTTACGCGGAAACGGAGTGTCAGGTCGGAAGTAAACATATTGGGAAGTCTGAGATTGTATGCTTCTGAATCAACTTTTTCAATATCCTGACTTTGCCCGGATTCATCATAATCTATCGGTGTATATCTATATCCTCCCTGATAGGTTAAGCGTATATTGGCACTGAGCACTTTATGTTTATACTTTCCAAAAGTCCATTCTTTTCCTGTTAATGCATGCACAATGAAGCGTTGATCCATACGTGTATTCCTCCATATCTTATCGCCACCCCTGTATTCTGACTTAAAAAGCGAACCGGTAACCATTCCATACCAGCCATCTTTCAGGTACCGTTCAAGTGTCAGGTCTATTCCGTAGTTCCGCCCTTTTCCATTATTGATCAGTTTTTTATCTAAGCCATAACTGTTATAGTTTAGTGTGGAGAAGGAGGTGCCGGGTTCGGCAGGTATATTGTATAGGTATTGGTAATAGGGTTCCACTTTAAGGGAGATATTGTCTGATAGCTTTTTACTGTACGAGATAGAGAAATGATGCGCTTTACTGAAGTCCAATTCTTTATTAACCCATTGATCACCTGCTTTTACATAGTAGTAATCCAGTCTTTCCCGTATACTGTTTAGTCCATAGGCAAATGAGAAGCTCTGTGCCTGTGATAATTTCCATCTGATGGCAGCACGTGGTTCTATTGTCCAGTGGTTATTCAGGCTAAATAGTTGTCCGGTCAGCCCTATACTGGCATCTAATGTGTTGGATATCCTGACTACTGAGTTTGTAAAAGCAGATAGAGCATATTCCGAACCATTACCTGTGGCAATAGTTTTCATGGATTCATACAGGGTGGGTTTATCGCTTTTGTTGAAATCAAGATCATAACTAAGACTTGTGAAAGTTACTCCGGTCCTGTTAGTATGCTTTTCGTTGAATTTCCGGTTTATATAAGAGGTTAGAATAATATCGGTATTACTATTTTTCATATCTGCCATGCGGTGGAATTTAAAATCGTTATCTACCTGGTCGATTATAGCGTGTACTTTCGAATAGGTAGTGGCAAGGGTTGATTTTAAATAGGTTTCCTCATTGATATATATTTTATGGCTCAGACCAAACATGGCTTTTGTGAAGCCGTTATCAGACCGTTGTTTATCTGATGTATATTCCCATTGTGCCGGATCTTCTTCATTTTTATTTAATACTTTATCAAGTAATCCAATACCCCATAGGGTAAATGTGCCGGATCTTTTGGTGGGAAAATTCACCTTAAAGGCTATATCCTGATAATCCAATCCTTCGTCTGTACCGCTTATCGCATCGGATATTCCCGAGAAAGAATACCTATAATTAAAAATATACGAACTGTTGTGCTTTTTACTGATAGGACCTTCCGAAGCAAAATCCAATCCCCAGATTCCAACCTGAAAGGCATGTTCATGCTTTGTTCTATTACCATTCCGCATTGACATATCAAATACACCTCCCAAAGCATTTGTATATCCGGCAGGAAAGGCACCATTATAGAAATCGGAATTCCCCAACACGTTGGAGCTTAATCCTGTTAATAATCCCCCTCCTAAACCGGTCATGTCGGCATAATGGGTTGGATTGGGAATTTCTACCCCTTCCATGCGCCATTGGGTAAACTGCGGACTGTTTCCCCGTACTACAATTGCATTCGAATTAATACCTCCGGCTACTCCGGCAAAGGAGGATACCAGCCGGGCGGGATCATCAAATCCGCCGGCAAAACGGCTTGCTTCTTCAACTGTTAGTACACGGCCTCCTGTTAAAGCCAACGGATTTACGGTAGCCTCTTTGTCGATATTGGCATGAATTACTACTTCTTCCAATAATTGAGAATTTTCCTTTAACGAAATTTCCAGATAGGCCTCTTTGGCCGAAGTGAGAACAACCTCTCCTATAATACGGGGCTCATAACCTACGAAAGAAGCTTTTATATTATAGCGTCCCACAGGTACATGGGGTATAGTAAAATATCCCAGACTATCTGTTATGACTCCTGAATAAAGGTCGTTCAGAATACTTACATTAGCAAACGGAATGGGTTGTCCCGAGGAGTTATCTACTACAATGCCCCGTATGGTTTGCAGCAACACTTCGGGTTTCGAAATAATAATATGATATCCGTTTATCCTGTATGTGTATCCTGTGTTTTTTAAAATTGTTTGGATAGCTGTTTCTATGTTTGCATTTTTTATAGAGATCGTTTTTTTCTGTCCGCTTCCAATCCGGTTTGTTCGTATGCAACAGCATAGCTGGTTTGTTGTTCAATTTGCACGAAAACCTCCCTGAGTGTTATACTATCCTGTTGTATAGTAATCAGCAATTCTTTGCCTTGGGCAAACGAGACGAAGGAGTAAAAAGTAAGAAAGGGAAAAAAGAGAATCTTGGTAATAAATAAATGATTCTTCATAGGTGAGTTAATTGTCTGTTAATATAATTTTATTCCCTTCTTTTGTATAGCTGAAGGGGGTGAGCTCTTTCAGGAAGTCAAGTATATCTTCCGGCTTTTCTTCTTTTAAGAATTTAATGGTATACAGGTTCGATGAAGGAATAGTTGTATTATTCCCGATGGATATATTGAACCTTCTTTCCAGTGTCCGGATAATCTCTTCAAAAGAAGAAGCATAGAATATTATTTGCCCTGTGATCCATCCCTTGCTTTCCTGAGGGGATACCTTATTTACTTCTATGGCGGCTGTTGAATTATTGTAAGTTAATTGTTCGTTAGGAGATAATATACAGGACTCTTTTGAGCCGGTAGTAACCTCAATTTTACCACTGGTTAGTGTAGTTACTGCTTTTTCGTCTTCAGGATACGCTTTAATGTTGAACTGCGTACCCAATACTTTAACAGACAACTGCCTGGTTTCTACAATGAAAGGACAGGCTTCATTTTTTGTTACCGAGAAATATCCCTCTCCCTCAAGATAGATCAACCGTTGGTTGTTTTTGTACGTTTTAGGATATCTGAATGTAGTACCCGCATTCAGCCATACTTCCGTATTGTCCGGCAGGAAAAGGTGTTTTTCTTCCCCATAAGCAACTGAAATCTCTATCAAACGCTCCTGAGTGGATTCGTAATAAAAGTATCCTCCTGCAAGAATAAACAGAGGAAGCAGTATCGCTGCTACACGGGATAATTTCCGGTGTAAAGGCACTTTTTTCAGAATTCTCCGGTTTACACGTTTCAGTGCTGCATGCGTATCAGCATCTGCCTCTACTACCAACTCATTCCAGTATTCCAGCGATGCGCCGGTTTTCTCTTTGGTATATTTATCCTGAATGATCCACTTCTGTACTCTCTCTTCCGTTTCAGAAGAAAAACGTCCCCTAAGGTATTTCCGGATAATTTTTGATATTAAATTTTGTTCCATTCTTTCCCGTTTTATAATCTATACGAATGGATACTCAAAACCTCAATAAAAAAATGAATTTTTTCTATTTTTTCCTTTTAGAGAATACCCCATATACACCTTTTATTCCGGCCGTAGGCCTAAACCCTCTACGAGGATGAAATACGCCTGAATAAACTGCCCGGAAACAGACACGGATTAAATCCGCGCCAGCGATAAGCCAACGATAAAAACCAACTTACAAAAACGGAATAAAAAAGATGAAGATAGCTTTGCGGATTTCTTTTAGGGCGAGACTTAGTTGGGATTCTACGTTTCTTTTTGTCGTGTTTAGTTGTACTGCTATTTCGGTATTGCTTAATCCTTCGTTGCGGCTTAACAGGTAAATCTTTTTTCGTTGCCGGGGCATTTTCTCTATTACTTCATCAATCAATAACCCGAGTTCTTTGGCTATTAACTCTTCTTCTGATGTGGCACTATAGGTTTCATCCGGTAATTGGGCTCTATAAGTATTGTGTATGTATTTGTGTCTTAAAAAATCAATCGCAGCATTCCGGGCAATTGTATGCAGATAAGAAGTAAACGTTTTGGATGTGTCGATAGACTGACGGTTGATCCAGAGGTTTACAAAAAGATCTTCTGTTAGCTCTTCCGCATCTCCTTCGGATTTGGTATAACCGAAAATAAAAGCTTTTGTTTTATTATAATAGGCGTTAAAAACCTCCTCAAAAGCTTTGTGGTTTCCTGTCCGCAAAGCTTCTAATACAGCTATATCAATCCTATTATTCATCTATTCTTTTGTCTTTTTGACATTCTGACAATTTGTTATTCTAACTTCCTGAGAATTGCTTATTCTGTACCTTTCTGAAGGTTGGTGTTGAAAAAATGATTCTCACGGAGTTTAGCTTTTTCATCCTGTAAAGATATATAGCGAATCCGTAACAATAAGAAACTATCCGGATAAAAAGTTGCAGGCCTTTTTTGGTGAGTGTTAGCCGCGAGCCGGAAAATCCGTCTTTCTGATAGTTCCGGAATGTTTGTATTTATAGAGCAATTAGCGTTCAAAAGAGAGAAAAAAAGATATAAAAATCCGTTTAAGGAGTCTTTATTAACGAAACAACGGTTTCTTTGAGTGGTAAAAAGCTATTTTTTATCTCTTTCCGCTGTATTTTTTCCACGTTTCTGCCGTATTTTTTTCTCAAAGTTGCTGTATTTTGTTTACGTTCCCGCTGTATTTTTTCACAGAAATACAGCTTTCGCTTCTCTTTTTTGCTGCTTTTCCTTCTATAATGTTCGCGTTAAATAAGAAGAGAGTTAGCAGAAAACAGGATATCTTCGCAATCTGTTACGAAAATGATAAATCTAATATTAATTTGTTTTACAAACAATTAGTATGTTTACATGATCTCCTCTGTTAGATAGAACTCAATGTAGTCGGTCAGGTCTTTTTCCGTATGAAACAGATTGTAATTGGATGCGGATACCGGGATAATAGGGCTATTAGATATGCTACCGGACAGAGTGGTGTTGGATTTGATTTTTCCCAGGTATAGGTTGATTTCATGCATGCTTTCAAATCCCCGGATGACAACAATGCGGGTTTTGTTTATCCAGTGGAGTTCCGTATCCGGTTGTATTTGTAATAAATGTGTAAAGTTGAACGAGGAGATTTGAAATAGTAACTCATGGTCCGGAATCGTTTCTGAAGGAGAAACGATCATCAGGTAATATATTTCGTTTGCAGCCGGTTCATCGAAAGTGTGGAATGGGGAATGTTTTTCGGGGAGTGGGCGGGTTGTAGAATAGTCTGTAAGGAGTGAAGAGAGAGGTATATACTCTCCGGATAACTTTTGTCCGTTTGCCAGCCGGGCCAGTGTCTGGGATGCTGTTTGCAGGATAGTACTATCCCCGGAAGAGCATTTTTCTATTTTTTGTAAGGTATCTGCCATTTTCTCCCTGTCGCTATCATTTGCATAGGTAAGTGCCTCTACATACAACAGCGAAGCATAAAGCGGATGTTCTCCGTAATTTTGATAAAAAAGAGAACTGTTTCTCTGCACGGTGATAAAGTCTTCCTGTTGGTAAGCAAGGATCGTCTGGTGGAATAAAGAATCTTCCGGCAAAGGAAACCAAAAAGCTGAAGCTGTTAGTCTCCCTGCCAAAAAAGAGGTTTCGTCTGCTGTGGAGTGTTCAGATAGCCCGCTGTATTCTAAATTCCTTTTTTGTCGTGCTTTTGTTTGCCAGCGGATAACTTCTGTATGGGTAAGCCTGTTTTCCGGGAAATGTGTATTGATATAAGAAAATACCCGTAAACTTTCTTTGTACTCCTGCCGGTAATAGAATGCTTTTCCCATTAGCAGCCAACAGTGGATGATGAAGGGATTGTATTCCGTCCGGTTTTGTAGGGCCCGTTGTTTGTGGTTTTGTTGCCAGCCGCGTTTTCTCTGTGGTTTTTCTCTTATAGAATATTGCTCTATTGCTTTTTTGCATTTATGGATGGCCTGGTCCAAATGTTTGTTTGCCTGTAAAGTATCCCTGTGTTTTTCTATTTGTTTTATTCCTTCGGTGAATGCCTGCTGTGCATTATAGTAGATATTATAACGGCTGTTGAGTGCATACCACGAACGGTGAAAGTGTGTATTCCGGCGTGACGAACATGCTGCCAGGCTGGTTATTAGTAAGAGGAAGAAAAGGAAATACTTAAACATAGGCTCCGGTTCTTTCCTTTTTTAACGGAGAAAGACCGGTTTTATTGTTTACGGGTGAGATAAAGGTATCCTTTAGCTAATAAAAACAGGATCACAAAGATCAGGATGATACAGGCACCGGCAGGAACATTGAGTTGATAAGAGAGGAAAAGCCCTGTTACACAACCCAGGAAACCGATAAAAATACTGCCCAGAATAATCTTCTTAAAATCTGCAGTAAATAAATTTACTGTGATTTGTGGAAGGGTTAGCAGACTCATAAGCAGCATAATGCCTACCAGCCGGATAGAAAAAACAATGGTAGCAGCTATCAGGATCATCATTCCATACTCTATCCATTTAACAGGTAATCCCTGTGTCATGGCAAATTCCCGGTCGAAAGCCGTATAAAGGATTTCCCTTAAAAAAAGAGAAAATAGTATAACCAATGCCAAAGTAAGCAGCGCTATGCAGATAATATCCGTACGGGATACCATTAAAATATTTCCAAACAGATAAGCGGAAAGGTTAGGTGTGTAACCGGGAGTAAGGAAAATAAAGATTACACCTAAAGCCATACCCAGCGACCAGAATCCGGCAATTGCCGAATCTTCTCTTATATGATGTGATTTGCTCACCCATTCTACTCCCAAAGCGGAGAAAACAGAGAATACCATAGCAGTAACAATCGGATTAATACCCAGATAAAAACCTAAGCCTAAACCTCCGAATGAAGCATGAGTAATACCACCGCATATGAAAACAAAGCGGCGGGATACAATATATGTTCCTACTATCCCACAGGCAATTGCGGTAAGCAGACTACCTATCAGGGCATATTGAAAGAAAGTATATCCTACTAATTCAATCATATTTTATGCATATATGCGGCGTTCTCCAACAATCAGGAACGCCTCGTCTTTCAGGTCATCCGGTAGCTCTATTTCGCGTAGTTGCAGGCTGCGCAACCAACCGGCTACATCTGTTTCCTGTAATGTATAAAGTATTTCCCGGAATTCATCAACGGCCGTTTCTTCGTATTGGTTGCTTTGCAATCCACGGAAACGGTCTAACTCTTCATCGTCGTAATATTCTATTTTTTTGCTGACAGCTGCCAGCAGACTATCTTTTTCGCAAATTTCGTGAGCACCACAACAATCTTCCTGCAGTTCTTTTGCTTCCGGTATGGCATCCAGTTCGCCCCGGTCTACCAGTTTTTGCAGGTAACGATTCCTGAAATATCCTGCGATAGCCGAGAAAACACCTAAAATCAATATGCCGATAACAATATAAATCATAATTATCAATTGTCAATTGTCAATTTTTCAACAGCGAAACCGGCGGAGAGAAGGTCGTCCCAGAAGCGTGGATAACTTTTACTTACTACTTCCGGATGTTCAATCCGTATACCATCCTGCAGTAATAAGGCTGCCGGGGCAAAAGCCATGGCCATGCGGTGGTCTTCGTAAGTTTGTATAACGGGTACAGCTTCGGGTTCGCATCGTTCGCCGTTCCATTCCAGTATACTGTTATTGATATCCGTGATCAGGTATCCCAGCTTTTTTAGTTCTGCTTTTAAAGCCTCGATCCGGTCGGTCTCTTTGATCTTTAATGTTTGCAAACCGGTAAACCGGAAAGGAATATTCATTAACGCACAGGCTACGGCAAACGTTTGTGCCAGATCGGGCTGGTCAATAAAGTTGTAAACCAGTTTCCTGCCTATGTTGTCCTTGTGTTTCAAACTTACTCCCTCCGGGGTAAATTGCGTACCTACACCCAATTCCCGGCTTATTTTCGCACAGGCAGAGTCACCCTGCAGGCTATCTTTGAAAAGTCCTTTCAGGTTTACTTCTCCGTTTTTACACAATGCCATAACGGAGTACCAATAAGACGCTGCGCTCCAGTCGGCTTCTACTGTGAATGGTACCGGTTTGTATTCCTGTGCAGGTATAGTAATCGTCTGTCCTTTCCAGACAGCATTCACACTAAACTGTTTCATCAAAGAAAGGGTCAGGTGTATATACGGAATGGAGATGATATTTCCTTCCAGGTGAAGGGTTAATCCATTCTCCATGTAAGGAGCAATCATTAAAAGTGCGGAGATGTATTGCGAACTGACGCCGCCCGAAAGAGATATTTCGCCACCCTTTAGTGCACTTCCATAAATACGGAGTGGAGGGTATCCTTCTTTTTCCATGTATTCGATCCGGGCTCCCAGCGAGTTGAGTGCATCTACCAATAGTTTGATGGGACGGTTTTTCATCCGTTCGCTGCCTGTAATAGTCCACTCGCCAACAATCTTTGAAAGATAGGCTGTCAGAAAACGCATAGAAGTTCCTGCTGCACCGATATCAAAGTTACAATCGTTGGATTCCAGTGCCCGTGTCATAACAAATGTGTCATCGCTTTCGGACAGATTAGCTATCTCATAAGGACTGTATGCCAGTGCATTCAGAATCAGGATCCTGTTGCTGATACTTTTTGATGCCGGTAGCTGAATGGATGCCTGCACAGGTGATTGTGGAGCGGTAATATGGTAAATCATTTCTTTTTGGTTCTGAAATTTTTTGAAATACAAAAGTACTCATTATTAAATATATTCTCTAAGTTTGCAGAGATAAAAATGACGGGTGTTATAAATAACGGAAGGACATGTAGACTATGATAGAAATTGAATCTTTATTAAGGGATATGGAAGCTATACGGGCACAACCCCCCCTTGTTCATAACATTACCAATTATGTAGTAATGAATAATACGGCCAATGCCCTGTTATCAATTGGTGCTTCGCCGGTGATGGCGCATGCACGGGAAGAGGTAGAGGAAATGGCTTCTATCGCATCGGCATTGGTTCTTAATATGGGCACTCTTGAACCCGCCTGGGTAGAGGCGATGTTACTGGCAGGCAAAACAGCCAAAGCGAAGAATACGCCGGTTATTTTTGACCCGGTAGGTGCCGGGGCAACTTCTTATAGAAATGTGGTATGTAAACAGATCATAGAGGAGTGTAAACCGGATATTATCCGGGGAAATGCTTCGGAGATTATTGCTTTGTATACTACCCAAAACCAGACCAAAGGGGTTGATAGTACCGTGTCTTCCGGTGAAGCGTTGGAGTCGGCCAAAGCACTGGCACTCGAAACCGGTTCGGTTGTGGTAATAAGCGGTGCAACCGATTATATAACCGATGGTAAAGAAGTTGAAACAGTAGAAAATGGTTCGCCGCTGATGCCGCGTGTAACAGGAATGGGGTGTACGGCAACAGCCGTGATTGGAGCTTTTGCTGCGGTGAACCGTAATTATCTGCAGGCTGCCCTGCATGGTATGGCTATGATGGGGATTGCCGGTGAGATTGCTTCCGGAAAAGCATGTGGTACCGGAACCATGCAGGTGCTTTTTCTCGATGAATTGGGATTATTGGATGAACAGTCGGTACGCCGTACGATTCGTTAAATAAAGTTGGGGATGGATAGAAAAGAACTGGAACTTTATCTGGTAACAGACCGTTCGCTTGCTTTGGGGCGATCTCTTGAAGAGGTGGTTGAGGCTGCCGTAAAAGGTGGAGTAACCATGGTCCAGCTACGGGAGAAAAATTGTTCTTCTATGGAATTTTACCGGGAAGCTGTCCGGTTGAAACGGTTATTGGCCGATTACCGGATTCCCCTTATTGTCAATGACCGGCTGGATATTGCCCTGGCCTGTGACGCTGACGGTGTGCATATCGGCCAGAGCGACCTGCCCTATCCGGTGGTAAGAAATCTGCTGGGGAAAAACAAAATCGTTGGTTTATCCGTTGAGAATAGGGAAGATGTAGAAGTTGCCAATCGACTGGATGTGGATTATATCGGCATTTCTCCTGTTTTCAGTACTTCTACCAAGACTGATACGGCTCCCCGGCTTGGATTGGAAGGAGTGGAGGAGATTACTGCTTTGTCTGTACATCCCAGTGTGGGGATAGGGGGTATATATTCCGGAAATGCGGCGGAGATTATAAGAGCAGGTGCAGATGGCATAGCGGTTGTATCGGCTATTATGTCGGCAGACGATCCACAGCAAGCTGCCGCAGAATTAAAAAAGATAATAGATTCAGAAGTTAAGAAATCAGGAAGAAGTTAAGAATGAAATATAAAGTAGCACTTAGTATAGCCGGCAGTGATCCCAGTGGGGGAGCTGGTATTCAGGCAGATTTAAAAACGTTTTCTGCCTGTGGATGTTACGGTGCGACAGCAATTGTTGCAGTAGTGGATGAAAATACAGTCGGGGTAACCGGGGTGCATCCGGTACCTGTACCGTTTGTGTCCGGGCAGATTAAATCAGTGTTGGATGATATAGGGGCTGATGCTATAAAGATCGGAATGCTACACTCCTCCGAACTGGTCCGTGGGATTAAGGAAACATTGTCGAACTATAGCGTACGGAATATCGTGCTGGACCCGGTTATGGTGGCTACTTCCGGGGATAAACTGCTACAGGACGAAGCGATTCAAACGTTGAAGAACGAATTGTTGCCCATAGCACGGGTAATTACGCCTAATATACCGGAAGCCGAAATTTTATTAGGTAAAACGATTGCCGGACAGGCAGACCTGCCTGTATTGGCCCGTGAACTTTCTTTTGACCGTCAGGTCTCTGTTTTGTTGAAAGCCGGACACCTGACGGATGAGGTGTTGACGGATATTTTCTATAATGCGGAAACAGATGAAATACTGGAACTGACCTCTAAACGGGTATATACAAAAAATACACACGGTACCGGTTGTACATTTTCGTCGGCTATTACAGCGTATCTGGCGCATGGTTTGCCTTTAAACCGGGCGGTGCAGGAAGCAAAGGAGTATATGACACAAGCCATTCTGGCCGGAGCAGCGTATGAGATTGGGAAAGGACATGGCCCGGTACATCATTTTTACCGGTTCTGGAAATAAAAAACCGCCCTTTTACCGGAGTAAAAGGGCGGTTTGTCTTTTTGTTTAAAACGGTTCCTTTTTCAACTTAATCTTTTTGTTTAAATGGTTTTCATATATAAATATAGTTTGTCACATTTTGCGTATCAGGTTGTTATTTGTATATGTCAAAGGTAATGCATCCGGTCAAAACAGAGATAAAAAACGGTGGATATTGTTGAGACAGCAATTTGTGGTTGTTGTTTGATAAACAGATGGTTGTATTGAGACAAGCCCGAAAAATTAAGACATGCCTTTTGTAGGATCGCTATGTCATTCTTTTTGCTGGCTTTTTGCTGGCGCTGATTTAAATCTGTGCCAAAACTAACAGACGGTAAAGAAACACAGATTGGTTAAGGACGATTTTCAATTCAGAAATCCACGATAGCAAATAAACTTATATTAAATACGTTTTTGGTTCTTCTTCAGTTTTAGTGGAAATATTTTAGTTTTCTAAATCTATTTTGCTTTTTTCGCCCCGAAAGGGGCAGCCGAGTTCAGCCCCGGGTAGAGAGAACCGCAGGTGAACGTCACCCGGGGGTAGGGAATACGGATCCAATTTCCGGCCTGAAAGGCCAACCCTTTTACTTTATCTTACAGATTGCTTAATGCAAAATTTATAAAGGATTGCCCTTAACAGGGCGCAGGAATGGACTTCTTGCTCTAACCCGGGGTGGCATTCACTTCGTTCACTCTACCCCGGGCTGAATTGGAATACCCCTGTGGGGTGCAAAATATAATTTTAAACCGGAACTATCTGCTGTTTTTTATTCCACCGAATATGACGAAGAACCACGTTTTTTTTAAATTGAGAATATTACTGTTTTAATTATTTATATTTACTTGAATATTAACTA
>JAJQAZ010000168.1 GCA_021203545.1 Tannerellaceae bacterium
CAATCGCTATGGATTTTTTAGGTGTTCAACTTCATTTTACAATCGACCGAAATATATAGCGCAGTTCTTGCAGTAAAAAGTGAGGGAAAAAAAGTATATGTGGTATCTGATTTTTATATGGGTAAGGATGAAATTGCTTTTTTGCTTGAAAAAGTCGGATATGTTAATATTTTTGATGACTTATTTATTTCATGTGATATGGATGCGTCAAAAGCCAAAAGGGATTTATTTGACATTGTGGTCAAAAAATTGAATACAACATTTGATTCGTGTTTAATGGTTGGTGACAATTATAGAATTGATTATATAAAGCCGAGGGAGAAAGGAATAAAATCTTTTTTTTATAAATATGACAATTATCCGATTTATATCAACTTGAAAAATCAGCTATATCGCATATACAAAAATAAGGTAAGGTCATTTTATGATGGTTATGGATTTAACTTATATTTTTTCACGGATAAGTTATACAGATGTTTGAAGCAGGAACAAGTGAAAGATGTATTTTTTTTGTCCAGAGAAGGATTTTTTTTAAAAGAGCTCTTTGATTGTTATATGGGAACTGATGATAGCATAAAAACGCACTATTTATTAGTGTCGAGGAGAAGTACATATTTGCCGTCGTTAAAGGAATTAAATGATGAAACATTTGGTGCTTTATTTGAAAGGAAACAATACAGTTATCAAGGCTTGTTATCCGTGTTAAATTTTACGGAAGATAATATTAAGACAATTCAGAACAGTTTAGGTATAAGTGATGAAGAATTTGTGAGAGAACACAAAGATTTTAAGAATTCTGATGCATATCGTAAACTCAGAAATGATTGTAAATTTAAAAGTCTATATGAACATAGGAGATTAGAAACAAAAAGCTATCTATTAAGTTATATGCAGAAATATCCGGATTGTATAAGAAATGGATTTCATATCGTAGATGTAGGTTGGAAAGGAACAATGCAGGATAATTTATATAATTTATATGATGGGGAAGTCAGTTTTACAGGCTATTATCTTGGCTTGTGTGAATTATCCATGGTTAAGAATAATAATAAAAAGAAAGGAATTTTATTTGAAACAGTGCCAGTTAAATCGAAGTATTATCACCAGTATTCTATGAATAGACTGATTTATGAAGATATCTTAAATGCGCCACATGCTTCTATAAAGGATTATATGGCGCAAGGAGGGGAGATTATACCTATATTTGATGAAAAAGAGGGTGAGCAATTATTTAAATATGCAGAACTGATTCAATGCCGAATTATGGATATTTTTAATCAACTCATGGATTTGTATAATGAGTATCTTTTTGAATCGCCGCAAAAGGTGGAAAAAACGTTTGCTGAATTAACAGTTGAGTCTTTGAAAAAGTTGTCGAAGCAGGATTTGAAGATTTTTCATTCAATGAATAATATGCATTATAATAATTTCCTGTCACTTAAGACGGTGAGAGAAACAAGAAAAGAGTATTCATTAAGAACAAAAATGATAAAAATAATAGCATATTTAAAACAGTTAGAAATGGTTTGCTCCGGTGAACTGTACGTGAAATTTTCAGATGTGCTAATAAGTAACAATTTATTTTTTTTAGAACCTGTATATAAATGGATTGTATACCGACATGAAAAAAGGCGACTTAAACGAGAAGCGGATATGTAAATAAGCAGAGATATTAATAATTTTTTTTTTGATAGGTGAAACTAAACTAGCAGTTATTGGTGGTTGCTAACTTAAAATGAGAAATAAAATATAAATCCAATCCGAACAGGCAGTTTGCTAGACCGGAATGTTTGGATGAAATGTTAGATATAGCGGGAAGTCTTTCAGCCGGCTTTGCGCATATAAGGACAGATTTTTACTGTATTGACAACAGGGTGTATTTTGGAGAGTTTACATTTTACCATGGCAGTGGTTTCGAACATTTTAAGCCTGAAGCTTTGGACGAAGAACTTGGCAAACTGATAGGTGCCTCAAATACTCGGGGGGGGGGTACTTTAACGGTACGGATAAATTGTTTTTATGGTTTGATTCCGGTGAAATATGTAAAGAAGGATTGGTGGATTATAAATTTTACTGTTTTAACGGAGAACCTCAATATTTATATGTTTCGCAGGGATTGGAAAAACACGAAACAGCTTATATTAGCTTTTTGACACTTGATTGGAAGTTTGCCCCTTTTGGTAGAAATGATTTTAAACCGTTAGAACAGCTTCCAAGTAAGCCTTTTCACTATGAAGAGATGTTAGTATGTGCCGGAAAGCTGTCTCAAGGGCATGATTTTTTAAGGGTAGATTTGTATGAAATTAATAATCATGTTTATTTTCTGAGCTTACTTTTTCACCGTGTGGGGGGATGATGCCGTTTGAACCGCCGGAATATGATAGAATTTTAGGGGAAATGATTAAAATATCGCATTAAGTTTATTGCTTTTGATTATGCATTGTTTCCATGAACATAAGCGTATGCCCATGGAAACAAATGTGCATGGAAATTAATTGCTGTCAGATGCCGCCAGTTTAGCTTTCAGTGCGGCAATTTCTTCTGACAGTTTTTCAAGAGCTTTGTCTTTTTCGTTAAGAGCCTTGTCTTTCTCGGCAATATCCTGCCTTGCCTCTTTCAAAAGCTGAAGCTGCTTATTATAATATCGCACATCATTATTATATTCCCGACGGTCGTGCAGGAGCTTCTGCTCCTGAGCGTCAGTAGTAACCTGGAAAATCGCCT
>JAJQAZ010000087.1 GCA_021203545.1 Tannerellaceae bacterium
AATCGCTATGGATTTTTTAGGTGTTCAACTTCATTTTACAATCGACCAAAAGAAATTTTAAGGTAGAAAGATTATATTCGGATGTCCGAAATATTGATTATAAAGAATTGAGAGAAACTGTTGATCACGTCGACATAGTTATAGGTGGCCCTCCGTGCCAGGGCTTCTCCAATGCCAATCGGCAACATACAACCATTATTTCTATGAATAACAGGCTTGTCAAGGAATATGTTCGCGCTGTATGCGAACTGAACCCTAAAGCGTTTGTAATGGAAAATGTTGCCATGCTTCGTTCACAGGTTCATAGATTTATGGTTGACGAAAGTGATATCCATGACGAAAGGATAATGAATTTAAACTTATCCGATGATAAAGTGGAAATCCTTCCGTCAAAATCTATGTTTGAGGGAGCATTGGAGTTTGTAAAAAATAATCAGATGGATAGTGGTGTCGCGTGGGCAGAACCTTTTTATAAAGTTATCAATTTGTTGTACCGATACCGGATAAATAGAGAGAAATTTAATAGTTCTCTGGAGAAATATGGTAAGAAGCTGAAAGACCAGCTTAACGAAATAATTAAACTATACAAGGATGATCGTCCACTGATTGCTATCCATCAAAATGATGTCCATATGGCAAAAGAGATTTTGAAATATATGGAAAACAACGAGGACTTTGATGCAGTGATTTCTGCTATTGAAATTCCGTTATTTATGCAACGAGCTATTTTGCGGATGAAGGAGCTTTCTGATAATAATATTCATGTTTACAGTTATTGCGAAGAGAATTCCGGAATTGTAGCGATGGTGAAATCATATGCGGTTAAGGATTACATCCATTGTATATTGGGGAATGAACCGTATAATTATGAAATCACCGAGAATACATTAAACGCAATCGATTATGGTGCACCGCAGCGGAGGGAGAGGTTCATTATTGTAGGTATCAAACGAGAGTTAAATGTACACTATTTGGCTCCTGCTAAAGAATACAGCGAAGGTGAATATAGAACCGTTCATGATGCTATTGCGGACATACAGGACATCAAACCTTCAACATCGGTTGATGCTGGATATGCTGAATTAGAACCTCATCCCTACGCAACAGGACTTGAAAAAGAATTAAGAGGGAAGCTACTTTACAATCATGTTACAACAGACACAAGGGAAACGGCATTGTCGAGATTCAGAGCACTGAAAGAAGGTCAGAATTTTCATGACCTTGATTCAAAGCTTAAAACTACATACAGCAATGCTGAACGCACACAGAATACAATTTACATGAGGTTGAAATATAATGAACCATGTGGAACGGTTGTAAATGTGCGAAAGTCGATGTGGATTCATCCAGAGCTAGATAGAACTATTTCTATAAGAGAAGCGGCTAGGCTTCAAACTTTTCCGGATTCTTTTGTCTTTGAAGGAGCAAAGGATTCTCAGTATCAGCAAATTGGAAATGCTGTGCCACCGTTTTTAGCGAGAGCGATTGCTAAGAGTGTGGTCACAATTCTAGATCATGTGGATAGTTAATACACGCTAATTTCAAAAGTGTGCCGGTTGGGTTGTGCTGTTTTGCAAAATTTTTATATGAAAAGAAGGAAACCGCTAAGAAGGTTCATGTTGAGTCTTAGCGGTTTTGTTTCAGTTTTGAATATTATTTTTGCTTTTCAAGTGCCAGAGGTAAATTTTTGAATAGTGAGTTTATTGGAATTTCGTTTCATTTGAAAGCGAGGTCAAACGGTCATACAGCACGGTGTTTTCTTGAGAAGGAATATGTATGCGCTCTTTTTTCAAAATGGTGCGAGTCCGTTGATTGCATTCGTAATCACGATCTCCTTTGGTGAATGCAGAGCAACACAGATAATCACACTTGGTGGAGCCGTCTGAATCAGACTTGATAATAAATACATAGCTGATCATATCAAGGCGACTGGATATGAGATAATCCGCCTTTATCATTGTAGTAAATGGATACATGCAGGGCATATAGGAGAAAAAAGAGAAATCATTCTCTATGATGTTCTTTAATCGCGTTAATGCCTCTAGTCGAGGTTTTACGGAAATTTCGTATTGTTCGCCTTTTACTATCTGGTCAAACGTGATTTTACAATCAAGAATTCGTTTAACAGTCTTTTGGGGATTGTATTTTGGAAGAGCCAAATCCCGCAAGTATTGAAAACCGGCAAGGTGTGGAAAGTCTTCCGGCGAAAAGGTCAGATTGACAGTATAGAGTTGCTTTTTATAACCGTATGTGAAAATATAGCTGTACTCTGTTAATTCGTTCCGTACAGAAGCAGCCTGATAGAGAATATCTGTGGCTTGTCTGTCCATACCGTACCTCACGTCTAAAAAATAAAGAGCCTTGCCATTGCAAGGCTCTCAATCAAGCGTTTTCATTCGATTCTGAAGAATCTAGTCGGTTTGTGGTGATCGCATAACCCACAGGCTGGCTCGACAGAAGGCTGCTTTCCGACACAGTCAACTGCTTCACGGCCACGATAGCTGGTCATTGCCGCTATCTTCTACAATTATTATAGCACAAAAAGGGTTTTCGTCAATGAAAATTCTATTTTTTTGCAGAAAGAATAGCGCCCTTTTAGGCTTAGCATGCCAGTTAGCATGCTTTTTATATTATATGCAGAAAACAGAAAAAGGTCGATTGTAAAATGAAGTTGAACACCTAAAAAATCCATAGCGATTGAA
>JAJQAZ010000108.1 GCA_021203545.1 Tannerellaceae bacterium
TATGGGATGTTAGTACTTATATTACTTTAGTGGACAACGATAAAAGGTATATTCTTTATACAAATGGTAACTCATGGTAAATAATCACTACGATTAGAATAAAAATAATAGATAGATAATCAAAAAATTTATTCAAACAGAAATAGCTCAAAAATATAGATATGAATGTGACACATCCCCTTTTAGAGAATTTCTTTGTTTTCTAAAATTTCATAGGTATACTCTATTTAAAAGCACCTCAAATATATCAGTTGGACATCTGGACGAAGAAGAGTTTTAGATAGAGGAAAGCTGTACTCGTACTGTTCGGCGTAGCGTCCTCGCCAATGCCATCAACTTAAGAGTTTTTGGTCGGAGGGGATTTGTAATCCCCGACTAACGAGTGTTAGGATCTGTGATCCGACAAACAAATGAATACCCATTAAATAGAGAGGTAGGAATCTTTAAGCGGATTACAAATCCTTATACTCCACAGGCGGGGATTGCAAATCCCCTTCGACCAACAAGAAAAAATCCTTAAGCCCGCGGCATTGGCGAGGACGCTACGCCGAACATAGTCCGGGAGAGGCTGATTATTTTCTGTAGAAGTATTGGTTTATGGCTAACGTATTCTTTAATTTGCGATAATAAGTTTCTAATTTTACGTCCCGGTTGTAATTTACTACCACCGGGACGTAAAATTTTATCACCGGGACGTAACTTTTTACAACCGGGTGGTAAATTCAAAAATTTACTGATAAAAATCCGGATAGTTACGATCTGCAACCGGAATAGTCACGAACCACTGCCACCGCTGGCGCGGATATAAATCCGTACCTAAACAGGTCAAAAGTATAAAAGATGCTTATTTTAAAATCTGTTTCATATGATTTTTCAGGATATGGAATGCCGGGGCGGCCATAGCACCATGATCATATCCGCCTAATTCATAAATGTAGGTTTCTTTATGGCCGGCTTCTTTCATCATACGCCAGAAATAGGCATTCTCTTCATAGCGGCCAAACAACTCCATGTTCCGGTCGCCGGAAACAATAACTAAAGGAGGGGCATCCTTACGCACATATTTAATAGGAGCATATTCATCTACCAAGGCTTCGTAGCTGGGTATACCCATCGTTTTCCGATGCTCATAATTGGTAATTGCCTGACCACTGAACGGAACTAAAGCAGCTACCTGGTCCGCATCTATATCATACCGGGCCAGATACTCTTTATTCAATCCCACCAATGAAATCAGGTATCCACCTGCTGAATGACCCGACAAAAATATCTTATCCGGATTTCCTCCGTATTTCTCTATTTCATTAAATGTCCATGCCACAGCCGCAGCCGCATCTTCTACACATTCTCCGATATGTACTTTAGGCATAAACCGGTAATTCACAGCTACCACCGCCATTCCATTATTTTTCAACTCCTGTGGGATAAACTTCTCCCCTCCTACCAAACCACCTCCGTGAAACCACACAACGGTAGGATAATCCGTAACATTTTCAGGATAATATATATCCAACACACATCGTTCTTTCTGGTAAGGGTCGCCGGACGTACGGTAAGGGATATTTTCAATAGTCCGGTAACTTACATCCTGCGCAGACAGGGATAAAAAAGGATAAACACAAATAAGTAAAAAAATGATATTTTTCATGATACAGTTGATTATTAATAACAGACAAACATACAATTTAATTGTCAATTGTCAATCCAAAAACAGCACATTCCTGCACATTAACCAAATGCATAAACTATACCGTATTTGAAAATCAAATTTAGTTGTTTATATTTGTTGGTGCAATGAAAAGACACTTATACCACATATATCTACTACTCCTATTACTACCCATACGATGTTATAGCCAGGGACTTCAATTTTTTGGTAATGAAAACCGGATAGATGAAAGAACTTCTTATTCTGTTTTTAACAATAAATCCACACATTTCAGGAACCAGCTCTCTATCAGCTTTGATATCTCTATCCGCGACTTTGATACGTTCGGGTATATATTCAGGCTCGAAGACCGGAATACAAAACAGGTGTATAGTTTTACATATGCCTATAAAGACGAACACAACAGTTTCTTTAAATTCAATGCCGAAGGAAAAGACAACCTTATCTCTGTCGAACTCGACAACAGCCTATATATTTAGTGGAGTTGGAAACCAATCGGGCGACCAGGCTGTAGGCCGTCAATACTTTACCGACCTATATAAAGTAGACCTGCTCAACCATACCACCCAAAAAATGTGGGAAACTAAATGGAAAGATAATAACAAAGTACCGGTTCGCAATATGGTTCTGACAGACAACCAGACCCTATATGCTTTATGTTATGCACAATACATTCCACAAACCCATTTAAGCTTATTCCACTTCTCCATAGAAACAGGCGATTACGAAATACTGGGAGATACAATTCCCATACGTTCGGAAGAGATCGCTACGAATGCCAATTTATATTATGGAACACCTGAAAAAACAGATTCAACTATTTTCTAAAACACTGGATGCAGATGCTTACAATAATAACTTGTTTTGCAAACACAACCTTTGAAGCAAAAAGTAATATATAAGGACAAGAGTATATATACTTATACAAATAGAATGAGCTGACATATATTTGATATTTTTAACTCATAAAAATTGCATAATGCATATAAATATAATTAATTGCATTTTAAATAGATTTTTTTG